>CAYSDF010000010.1:4440-21750 GCA_964429675.1 uncultured Candidatus Saccharibacteria bacterium | reverse complement strand
ATTCGTTGCCATGCCACTCCAGGAAGGATAAAAATAGCTTGGGGTGTTTTGGCTTTGATACACTTACGTCAGCCAAACCCCTACTCTTATTTTCATCATTTAGGTGAAATGAAGAAAGATGAATCAGTAGTTATTGACGATTACGAATATACCAATAGGAGGCGATGAAAATAAGAGTAGGGTTCTGGCTTGCTATTACACTTGTAAATTTAGCTATCTCATGTATATTAATTTCTAGTTCTATACAATCTGAAGAGGTAAGTGATGGAAAAATGGAGTTTTCTTTTTAGTACCAGCACGGTATATGACTATAGGTATAAAGGAATTTTTAAGAACTATACGTTCTATGCAAAGAATAACGAGGATGCCAAAAAGCAGGTTCTTGCGTTGACTAAGAAATTTATTTCTCGTTTACGGAGAAAAGATCTTTATATTTATGTACATGCCATGCCTTATCTTAAAAACGGGGTACTTGATGGAGAAAGACTGCTGAGATTAAGGGATCGGTTTTCTAATAAAAGTATACTGAATATCAAGAATCCTGATGTTGCTCTTGTCCAGGGTTATGGTCCAGAAGCCTTAGAGAAGCTGAGTTATTAAAGACAACCGCCTAACAGCGGTTTTTAATTAGCCATTGTATTTTCTGCAAAATATTATATAACTTAGATGTAGTTAAGTAGTACTTTAGCAGCCTAACTTGCAAGTTTTGCCTCAGCGTAGAGCGACTTATTAAGGGTCTTTCTCTGCTGTGGCAAAGCCGTTCGGTCCGAGCCCAACAGCGACAACATGATGTGTCCTGCTTTGTGGGATGTGTCATCTCAAAAGGATGTGTAGCTATGGCTACTCCGTCTGACATTAGTGTCGGTCTCGTTCACGAACTCACCATCACGGCAACCAAGGTAGGGTGGGAACCCAAAGATTTCGCCGATCTCGCTCACGGTGAGGAGAAGCTTCGCCAGATACTCAGCTATGTTCGTGGCTACGCCAAAATCACTTCAACCAAGTACGTCATCGACTGCGATACAAAGCCGTTCGTCCCGCAAGGCTGGAAGGTGGAAGAGCACAAGAAGGGCGGCCAGCTCATTCTGGACGTCTCCAGGATCAAGCTTCATCTCTCGCCGAACCAGGTGTATGGCAAGTACATCCAAGGCAACAAGCTCCGCAAGGAGCTGGCATCGGAGCTCACGCTCAATGCCAACGTTCTCGATTACCTGCTGGCTCATCCCGAGCTAATCCCGGAAGAATGGAAGGGCAAGTATACCTTCTTCTGGGGAACCATCTACCGCATCTCCGGTGGCTACCTCTACGTCCGGTCGCTGTACTTCGGCGGTGGTGCGTGGCTCGGGGGCTACCGCTGGCTTGGCGACGATTTCCTCGGCTATAGCCCTGCGGCGGTGCTCGCAAGTTAGTTAGACCTTGGTCCGCCATCCGCCTCCGCCAGTTGGCGGATGGCGGAGGCGGATTAGGCCCTTGGTTCTTGGACCCGCACGGTTTACCGTGCGGGTCGTTTTCTTTTTAAAATATATTTGTTAATGAAAAATAAACAGGCAAGACCTGTTAGAGGCTGCTCAAGATTTATGAGGATAAGGAGAAAGCAAAAGCCCCGCTCTAATTTTTAGCATAAAGAGATTTGGTAAGATGATGAATCGGTGACTATTTATCGTTACGAATGAACTAATAGGAGTACGCTAAAAATAAGAGTGGAGCTTTTGCTTTTGCACACTAAACTTCAATCAAGACAGGTAATACCATCCCACACCAATCTTATCCGCTGACCGCCATTCAGAAAGGGGGCGGGATTGGTACGGGACAAGTCGGTCGTCTATACTTCAATCAACACAGGTAAGACCATTGGCCTACGCTCTGTTTTCTGAAAGAGGAACAGGCCGATTTGGTTGCGGAGCTGGTCTTTTAAGTAGGCGGCATTGGGTTCGCCGGTGTGCTGGCTTTCGACAATATGTCGGATCTTTTTGCGGACCTGCATTAATAGGTCTTTATGATCTTTCAGGTATACGAATCCGCGGGAGATAATGTCAGGGCTGGTTCTTACTTTATGAGTATTAGCATCAATCAAGACGACAATAACAATAAAACCATCTTCGGCCAGAACCTGTCTGTCACGCAAAACAACATTTCCAATATCTCCGACACCCAAACCATCAACAAAAACATAATCCGAGGGAGCTTTTTCACGATCAAAGAACCAGGCATCTTTCTCAATATGGACGATGGTGCCGTTATCGGCGATTATGATGTTGTTTTCTTCAACGCCTTCTTCCTGAGCCATTATCCCATGATTAATCATCATAGAGTATTGGCCGTGGATAGGCATGAAGAATTTTGGTTTCATCAGCTGAAGCATTCTCCTTAAATCCTCTTTGTTTCCGTGTCCGCCGGCGTGGACATCAAGCATTTTATAATTGAGAACTTTGGCGCCGTTTCTGTAAAGCTGGTCTTTGAGGAATTGAACGTCTTTTTCATTTCCAGGAATAACCGAGGACGAGAAAACGATAGTGTCGTTCTTGTGAATTCTTATGAAACGATGTTCTCCATTAGCAACTCTCATCAATACGGCATTTCCTTCGCCTTGGGCTCCGGTAACAACGGCTACGACTTTATCGCGGGGATAGTTGTCTATCTCGTCGGAGGTTATCTGAGTCCCTTGGCGCATTTTCAGATAGCCCAATTTTTTACAGATCTCAACGTTGCTCTTCATTGAATATCCCTCGAATACAACCTTCTTACCGTATTTCTCGGCGATGGTTATAATCTGCTGGACACGATTAATAAGAGACGCAAAAGTTCCCAGGATTAGCATTCCGGTTGAATCGCGGAATATTTTGTCCAGATTTTCAGTAATATCCTGCTCGGATAAAGAGTGGCCTTCGTTCTCAGCTCCGGTAGAATCGGACATAAGAAGCAAAACGCCCTCTTCCCGGCTCATTCTCTCCATCTCCTGGACATCAGCCGGCTTGTCATTTACTGGAGTATCGTCAAATTTAAAATCAGAAGTATGGACGACGTTGCCGATCGGAGTCTTAATTATTATCTCAAGGTCATCGGGGATTGAGTGGTTGATTCTTAGGACTTTTACGGACAGCTTGTCGCTTATTTTAATTTCATCACCTGGTTGAATAACATTTATATCAACGGGCCGGCGGTCTTTAAACTCATCCAGACGCTTCATCAATATAGCTTTGGTAAGAGGAGCGGCATAAAAATCTGGGTCGCCAATTTTATCCAATACGAAAGGGAGGGCGCCGATATGGTCCATGTGGCCGTGAGTGAAGAACATAGCCTTGACCATGTCTTTCTTGTCTTGAAGGTAATCGGCGTTTGGAATTATAAAATCAATGCCCGGTATTTTCTCATCGCCGAATCTGACGCCGGCATCAATAAGGATGATTTCGTCATCATATTGAATAGCCGACATATTTCGGCCGACTTCTCCTAAGCCGCCGAAGTGGACTATTTTAAGTCCGCCAACTTTTTCTCCGGATTGGCGGTTTTCTTTTCTCTCCGTTTCTCGGAGAACTCTGACTTTCCGGACGACGGGCTTTGACCAGCGTTGGCGCTGGGCCCGGTCCATTTTCTTAGCTGTTGAGCGAGATACCTCAGCAGCTAACTTTATTTCTGGTCTCTGTTGTTCCATTACTTACTTAAACTAAAAACTGAGCATTAAAAAGAGATATTCTTTATAACGAGACTCTAATTTTTAGAGATTAATTGTTGGTGCCCCCGACAGGATTTGAACCTGTACAGCCGTGAGGCCATACGCACCTGAAGCGTACGTGTCTGCCAATTCCACCACGGGGGCTCTACTTATATTTTTTTCAAATATTCTTTTCCTATCCCTGACTTAAGATAGATCTCTCTAGTTCGAGCATCTATCCTAGAAGTAAAAGATTCAGTCAGGATAATTTCAAAAGGTTTATATGGCGCGGTAGTCTTTTCTTTACCACTTTGATGCTGCCCGACCCTCCTTTCTATATCATTCGTTATGCCTACATAGATATAGTTTCTCACCCTACTTTTTAAAACATATATATAATACATTGTCTGCGATTCTAGGCGTACGTGCCTGCCTGCCGGTAGGCAGGCCTACCTACCGGCAGGCAGGTCTGCCAGTTTCACCACCCGGGCTTGACTTTAGTCGCCTATTCTATAAGCTACAGAAGCTTATTTTAGCTTCCTAGGGGATTGTAAATGTTTACAATGACTACTTTGATTACTTGGTCTATTGGCGCTTTTTTAGCCACATCCCTTATCTTAGTTCCTAGAATCATATTAAAGTCTAAGAAGAAGCAGTAATAATAAAGTCGGTTTAAGCTCAAGTCTATCATCTTGAGCTTTTTAATTAGACTTTTAGCCTTTTGAACTCCTCAATTAGGCTAGTATCCTCAGGATTAATACCGAGGCTCTTGCCTAAATAATAGCTTGTCCAGAGGGCTAAAATGTAGTTATTAAGTATCTTTTCTAGGGGTTTTTGGCCTTGAGAGACATTAACGATACTGTAATTGTATCCTAGTTTATTAAAAATTGCAATAGCGGCATCTATATTCTTGTTTTGGCGGATATCATCATCGGCATCTCTGACCAGGATTGGATAGCAGCCCTTAAGTCCTTCGGTGAATCCGGCCATTTCATTATGGGCTAGTCCCGGGAAAAAATTCCAGAAAGCAGGGATCTTTGCATTTTCGTTAAGGAGTGTTTTCCAAAACTTTGCCATGTATCTTCTGGTGTAAGAGGCATATATAACTGGAGCCTTGCCGTCGATCTTCTTGGCCATTTCTTCTCCTTCCTTTTCTTGGGATGATGGGTCGAGGTCGAATTTTAGCTCATCTTCTAGTCCTAGTACTTTCAGTAAAGCGGCAGTCATATATCCAGTTGCCAGGCGCGGTGGAATTTGAGTATCCGTAACAACTACAAAAGGATTTTTATTCTTCTTTGATTCTTCAATAAGTTTACCTCCTCCGGCGATGACTACCGTATCCAGGCCCATTTTTAGGCCCGCGTCATAAGAAGACATAGTTTCTACTGTATTTCCGGACCAGGATATGCAGATGGACAGATCTTTTTTAGTTGACCATTGAGGCATATCATAATTTCTGTTCAGAAATATGTTATTCATTTTGTGCTTAGGAAGGAGCATAACTATTTCTGCCGGCGCTATTGAACCGCCCATGCCGGAGATGATGATCTTGTCGTAGCTTTTCTTCAATTTAAAATCTTTGGCTGCTTCAAGGCCGACTTTTAACTGATTTGGGAAGTTTAGAATAGCAGTATGCATGCGAGGATAAATTAATCTAATTTTTAATTTCTAATTGCTCTAAATAATAGAAATCTTGTTAGATTAATTAGGTCAATTAGGGTAATTAGAAATTGGGCCTGTCTACTTAAGCACTCTCTTAGTACTAATATACCATTTTTCTACATTGGAGAATCTTTCCGATGGTGTGGATATAATTTTACTGTCAAAGCCGTTTATATTCTTTGATTGGCCGTAGATATACAAAGGACTGTACAGGAAAATTGCCGGCAGGTCGTCTATTAATAATTTCTGAAGGTCGTCATATTGTCTCATTCTTTCCAGGGGATTGAGCTCTTGGCGAGCACTTTCGAGAATCTTATCTGCGTCCTTGTTATCGTAAAGAGCAAGATTAAGTCCCGGGTCTCTTTTTTGGGAAGAATGCCAGAGACTAAAAGGATCGGGGTCTAAATTAAGAATTTCTCCAAATAAAAGTATCTGATAGTTCCTGTCTTTTATCGTTTGCTGAAGATCAGATGATTCTAAAGACTCAATCTCAAGATCTACTCCCACTCCTTTCCATTGCTCTTTTAATATGCCGGCGGCTTGAACAAGCTCGGGCCTTGTTGATGTTGTGAGCTTTATGGTCAGTTTTTGATCGGATGAGGCAGGAGTGGGCTGACCTTTCTTGGGTGCTGGTGGCTTGGGGCCTTTTTTAAAAAGAATACCATTTGCGTCAGTATTGTTCCAGCCGGCATCAGCAAGAACTTTTTGGGCTTTTGTAGGGTCGTAGTCGTAGTGCTTAATGTCCTTATTTATATCCAATATCTCTCCTAGCAAGGGGGAATCTATTCTAATGCCGTTGCCATCCTGTATTTTATCTATGAGTTCTTGTTTATCAGTTGCGTAAGCAAGGGCAAGGCGGACATTCTTATCTGCCAATATTTTACTTTGGTTTTGATTGAAGAAAAGTGCGAAGTATCTTGGCATTTCTATTTTCTGCAGAACAACCCTCTGTTTAAATTTCACCTTGCTTATGTTGGCGGAAGAAATAATGCTTAAGTTATCTATCTCGTTTTTATTGTAGGCGTCTATCATTTCGTCTTCGGAGTCGTAAAAATTAACCACTATATTGTTTATGTATGACCGGCCGTCATAAAAAGACCTGTTGGATACCAGCTCATAAGATTGAATCTTGCCGTACTTATCTTTTTTAAGCTTGCTGAATTTATAAGGTCCGGATCCGATCGGTTTTAGATTAAGATCAGAGAGGGCAAAATTAGCCGGCTTAATATTCTCCCAGAGATGCTTGGGTAAGATATGTATGGTAAGACTGTTTAAAAACTGGGCATATTTATCCTTCAGCTTAAACATCAATGTCGTATCATTTATTTTTTGAACATCCACTCCTTGCCAATTAATTCTCTGAGGGCTTCCATAATTAGGATCTTGGCTGGTTTGAATAGTAAACAGCACGTCATCGGCGGTAAGGGGAACGCCATCCTGCCACTTGGCATTATCCTTAAGATATATCGTATAGTTTAGTCCGTCGCTGGACACCTCATAAGACTTAGCAAGATCAGGCACAAGTTTTCCCGCCTCGTTATATTTTAGTAATCCTGAGTATATTAAGTCAGCCAAGTCCCTATCGGCGTCTCCAGTCTGAGAAAGAAGCAGGGGATTAATATGATGAGGTTGGCCCACTACTCCCTCGATAAAAGAACCTCCGAAATCCGGCGCCGGTTTAGTGAAGTGGTAGTAAATAGTGAAAGGAATGGAGATAAGCGCCCCCAGGATTATAAAAAGAAAAGATAAGATAAAATACCTTTCTTTTTTAGAAAGGATTTTGGCAAGAAGGCGGAGCTTAGATTTCTTGCCTACTTTTTTGGTCAGAGTCTCTTTGATTCCTTCCCGGTATTTTTTATGGGAGTTATGCGAGTTTAAATCAAAGAAATCATCTAATTGTTTTTCTTTGCTCATGGGCAGCGCGGGGCCCCGAACATTAAAGGTAAAGTTATAATAAAGAAGTCCATTTCTTAATGCTTTCGAGAAATTTGCTTCTTTATTATAACTTTACTGATAACTGGATCCCGCCCTGGCGGGATGAAATCCAGTTATTAATGTTCGGGGTCGCTGTTGGTTTATAGTAACAGACGAACTATAGAAACTGCTAAGAATAAAACTACCAAACCTATGGTAGAGTAAAAAATAATCTTTTCTGCTCCTCTTTTAGTGCTGTATTCCATGGACGATCCTCCGAAGGTTGAAGACATGCCCGTGCCTCTTTGCTGAAGCAAGATGGCTATAATCAGCAGAACAGAAATTACAATTTGTACGTAAGTTAGGGTCATATGTTAATCAATTGTTTTAGTTATCGCCGATATTATCGTGTTTACGACTGTCACTATTATTGTTGCCCAGACCAGGGCATACAAGGTATCTATTACCACAAAATCGAATACATAATCAACTGCCCATAGCATCAGTGCATTTAATACTAATGTGAATACTCCCAGAGTCAGAATTATAAGGGGCATCGATATAAGCTTCAAAACCGGCTTTAATATCAAATTAAGGAGACCCAATATAACACCGGCTAAAATAAATTCTTTAATACCGCCGTTTATGTGAAATCCTTGGACGAACATCCTGGCTACAAATAGAGCCAAGCAATTCCCCAATATTCTGACAATGAAGTGGATCATACCGGGTAGTGAAAGTTCCGATTAATGCAGGCACAACCTGGCTATAGCCAGGTTGTAGTCGGAACTTCTACTACCCGGCATATTGATTTATAACATAGTAGCATTGATATTCTAAAATTTCAACCGGGCCTATAGGATTGACATATTGTATAAAAATGCTAAAATCACAGAGCCAGTTTAGCTCTTTTAAAGGAGGCGGGGCATGTATGAACTGATCGTAGGCGGTTGTTCGGGAAGCAATACGCCGGCTCATTCACGGCCCATTTTTGGCCATCTGACGACCTCGTTCGGGCTTCTCGATAGGGCCAATAGGCGCGGTATTGTCATTGACAACGGTACAGGGGTTCAGGTCGTTGCTAAAGAGATGGTTAATGACAAGGTTGCAGAAACGACCATCGTTCAAACTCATTTCCATTCGGATCACCTTGAAGGGCTCCAGCTTAACGGGCTGCTTTTTGGAGACACTGTTCAGGAAATTATAGCCCCAGTTTTACCCGGTGTAAAAATGCTTGATAAGATATACCACGAGCGGTTTGACCCTTCGGCATGGCCTGTGGCGCCGTCTAAGTCGGTCGGGTATTTATATTTTGGAGCAGGCATATCGCAGAGGCTTAAGCTCCCCGGAAATGTTTGGGTTGACACGCTTGGCCTGAATCACCCCGGCGGCTGTGTCGGATATAGATTTACTCTGCCCGACGGACAAGTTATCGTGATTGCCACTGACAATGAATTGATATCTGAAGGACCTTTGCGTCAGGAGTATGGAAATTTTGTCTCCGGTGCCGATGTCTTGATTGCTGATGTTCAATATACTCAAGATGAATATGACGGCGTAGTCTCTTTGGGCAGTCGAACCGTGTCTCGTAAGGGTTGGGGCCACTCAACTCCTGAAATGCTTGCTGAGACTCTCTCGGCCCACTGCAAGAGCTGGCCGAGGAATATTTACCTGACCCATCACGATCCCTCAAGGACTGATGATGATCTTATACGATTTGAAAACCAGGCCGTATCGGTGAGCGAATCTTTTGAACTATTGAGCCTGAAAGACTTCGCAGTAGTGTAAGTCCCAGTATATGGGACTTTTTGTTTAGGAAAAAGGAAAGGGGTGGCACCGATTGGGGACCCCATCAAGACGGAAGTAATCTGAGTATTTATGGGGTAAAGCGGTGACAGCCTGCCTGCCGGCAGGCAGGGACCCCGTCCAGGAGTTAACGAAATAATTTTCTGTGTAGTGTTCGATAAAATGAGATCGCAAATCTGTGAGCTTCAGAATCAATACGAAGAAGGGTATTTTTAACATCGGTAGGCATTTTTGAAAGAAATATTGGTTCTTTCTGTCCGGCGATAAATATCTTTTCCCCGACATGCCTGTCGTTTTTGGCCATAGAAATTATTTTTATATTCTTAGGTATTACGCTGATTCCGGCATTAAGCTGGCCCTTCCCACCGTCAATCAATATTAAATCAGGATAAGGCCACTCGGGATGATTAAATCTTCTGCTCAGAACTTCTTTGAGCATACCCGTGTCATCCGAGGTATTTTTACTGATAATCTTAAACTTCCGGTACTCATTTTTATCCTGGTAGCCTTTTGTAAAAACTACCATTGATCCTACAGCATTGGTTCCATGGATATTTGATATGTCATATGCTTCGATCCGGTCCGGTATTTTTGATAACCCCAGTTGCTTCTTAAGTAGAGCTAAAGTTTCTTTTGTCGTATCAACCTCGGTTTCTAAGCGGTTAGAATTAAGTAGTATCTGGGCGTTTTGAAAAACTCTCTTTATTTTGCCGATTTTATTTCGTAGCTCCAATGCCTCTTCAAACTTTCCCTGACTGCCCATCCTTCCCATATCTTTTTCTAAATTAGCCAGGACTGAGCTTCTTTTACCACTAAGGATGTCTTTTACTGATTTTATATTTTTTTTGTAGGTTGCAAATTCGGCAGTCCTTCGACTACGCTCAGGATTGTCTTTCAGACAACAAAATCCTGGACATTTTTCGATATGATAATTTAAGCAGTAGTTGTTATGGAGTTGTTTGCAGGTGCAGTAGGGGAATATCCGGCGGAGCAAGCGCAAGGTAGTTTTAATGGCTGAACCGTCAGTGAAGGGACCGATATAATAGGTATTAGGTATTAAGTATTTAGTATTAAGGCCTCCCGAACCCCTTAATACTTGTTCCTTGATACTTGATACTTCTCTTGGTTGGTGGGTTAGGAAAATCTTGGGGAATTGATCATTTGTAAAGCCAACATAGAAGTACTGTTTGTCATCGCGCATTACGATATTAAATTCAGGGCGAGACTTTTTAATAAGTTGTGATTCTAAAATTAGGGCTTCGATGTCAGAGCCGGTGATTTGGAACTTTAAGGATTCAGCTAATGATACCATCTTGCGTATCCGGACATCTTCAGTCTTTAGATACGAGTTGAGGCGGTTTTTTAAATTCAAAGCCTTACCGATATAAAGGCATTTTTGATTCGGTCCCAGAAACTTGTATATTCCTGGCTCCGTGGGCAGCTCTTTAACTCTTTTCTTTAAATATTCCTTGGTCACGATGTTAGATTATATAATAAAAATTGATGATTGACAATGCCGTTTTTCAGGTGTAGTTTTATACCCAATCAGAACTTTTACAAAAAGGAAAAGCCAATGTTTATTCGCACGCTGGAAATCATGGAGAAGATTGATAAACTCTCGGCTAATAATTATTATCCTCTGCCGGTTGTAATAACCAAAGGAGAGGGGATTTGGCTGTGGGATGTGGAGGGCAAAAAGTATCTTGATATGTTTGGAGCATATTCAGCTCAGAACTTTGGCCAATGCCATCCTCGGATTATCGAGGCGGCAGTTAATCAGGTGCGTCGCCTGGGTACTACTTCCAGGGCGGTCTATGTGGATGTTTACGAGCAATTTGTCCAGTCTGTATTTAATTTATGTGGGATGAAAGGTATCTTGCCGGCAAGCGGTGGAGCTGAGGCGGTTGAAACTGCAATCAAAGTCAGCCGTAAATGGGGCAATAAGGTTAAGAAAATCAAGTCTCCAGAAATTATTTTTGCTACGTCAAACTTCCATGGCCGCACGGTAACGATTACTAGTGCTTCTGATAATCTTCAGAACCGTGATGGTTTCGGACCGTTTACACCGGGGCTTCAAATTATTCCTTTTGGTGATCCCGACGAGTTGGGCCGTTCCATTAATAAAAATACAGCCGCGTTCTTAGTCGAGCCTATACAGGGAGAGGGAGGGATTATTATTCCTCCGGATGGATATCTTAGGGAAGTTAGGAGGATTTGTGATAAATATAATGTGCTTTTGGTTCTTGATGAGATCCAAACTGGTTTAGGTAGGACAGGCTACAACCTGGCTTATCAGTACGAAGATATTCAGCCTGATGTATTAATTTTGGGCAAGGCTCTTGGCGGAGGCGTAGCGCCAGTTTCAGTAACTCTGGGAAGGCCAGATGTAATGGGAGTTTTAAACCCCGGAGATCACGGAAGCACATTCGGAGGAAATCCTCTTGCCTGTGCTTTGGCTGTAGCTTCACTCACAGTTTTGACAGAAGAACGACTATCAGAAAGAGCTAGAGATCTGGGAAATTATTTTATGGCTGAACTGAGGAAGATCAAGAGCCCATTCATAATAGATATTCGCGGTAGGGGTCTTATGATTGGTATTGAGCTAAGAGGTGGTAAAAGAATCGGACGAAGCTTTTGTGAGGCGATGCTCGCGGCCCGTATTCTTTGTAAAGATACGCGGGAAAATGTGATACGCATCGCCCCGCCGCTGATTGTTACCAGGGAGCAAATTGACTTAGCCGTCACAACAATAAAGGGAGTGCTTCTGAATTGGAGTAAAAGGAGTTGTTCGTGAAGAAAGCGCTTAGTTTGATCGCCCCAGTATTTTTATTTTTGGCTTGGAGTTGCGGACCTCCCCAAAACCACCTTACTGACTACCAGAAATCGGGAACATATCCGGTTAAAGGTGTATTCAAAGAACCGGTGGCGTCCGTGGTTATAGAGAGAAATGGAATGTTTGATGTTGCAGCAATTATGGGCTCAGCATTTCTTGTAGACAAAAAAGAGGGCATCTTCTCAACGGCCAGACATGTCGTGAATATGGATGTTGAATATAAGCTGTTCTTTTGCGGCAAGGTATATAAAGCCAAGAGAATGTTCGATGAAAGTATAACAGATGTCGGTTTCCTGGTAATCACAAGCGATTTTAATCCGTCTGATTTTCCCGAGTCCTATCCTTTAGCGGCCACGGTTAGCGTAGGCGATAGAGCCTATATACGCGGCATACATCTTCATCCCGAAGAACTCCAAAAGAGTAAA
Organism: uncultured Candidatus Saccharibacteria bacterium; assembly: GCA_964429675.1. Classification (GTDB taxonomy): domain Bacteria; phylum Patescibacteriota; class Minisyncoccia; order 2-02-FULL-40-12; family GWA2-44-9; genus GWA2-44-9. The sequence continues at coordinate 9,458 of CAYSDF010000010.1, read as the reverse complement.
GTTATTCTTTTCATTACCGAACAGTATTATAATATTAAGGTAGGTCAGATGTTACATAATAAATATCAGAGAGAGGAGTTCACATATGATGACCTGCCTGCCGAAGTAACTAACCTTAGGGTATTGTTGAGGAATTCATCTATCAAAGGCCGGGCCGAAGACGGTATGGGTGAAGTCGTCCAAATTAACTATTCTCTTCGGGCGCTTGATGACCACGTCATCAGCTTCGGGGGTTTAAGCGGAGGGCCTACCGTTAATGAGCGGGGAGAGGTTATCGGCATCAACAGTAATGCATCGACCAGCGAGGGTCAAACTGTCTTAGAACCTGACGGCCAATTCCATTATTATCCCGTAGTTACCCTGAATCTTTTACCGGTAGATGAGTTAAAGCGTGCAATGATCAGATTGCATCTAAGCAGCCGATAACGGCTGCTTTTTATTTGCTTAAATAGGCTGCCGCACCGCTATCCCAGTCCGCTTGACACGTATCTGCTATTCTTGTAGATTTATAGCAAAGTTTTTTTAAAATTATCGTCAAAGGAACGTTAAGATGGAACCAATAACTAAGGAAAGAGTATTTCAGATTAGAGACCGGCTTTTGGAAAATTGTCAGACATGGATTATCGGACTTAAGGATGTGCAGCGCCAGATCGTTGACTCCCAGTTCATGAGAGTATCCTACTCCGATAAGATCACGAAAACAAAGTTATCTGGGCCCGGCCACTTTTTACTGATTGGCGGCACAGGTCGAGGCAAGACGGATTCCGTCGTCTCTTTAAGCGAAAGCATCGATGCTAAGCATAACCGCATTCAGGGTACCCCCGATGTTAAGGTATCCGATATCTTAGGTGGGTACGACATTCTTGAGGACCTTCATGGTAAAAGAGAGATCGTATTTTCTCCAGGACCAATTTTCTGCAATCTTTTTCTTGTCGACGAAGACAATCGTCTTGCTCCCAAGACCATCTCAGCGCTTATTGAAGCAATGGAAGAGAGATCTGTGACCCCACCTAATCAGAGAGTTAACCTAGGCTCGGGTGTGGAACTACGTCAAGCACTCCCGTTATATCCCATTTCGGGGGACTTGAGAGACAATAGCGGGTCAAGGTGGTTCTCTGTTTTTCTGACTCAGAATCCTTTTGGAGAAGAAGAGGGCACTTATCCTACGCCCCAAGCTCTTTGGGACAGGGTCTCAAGAACATTTGAACTTCCCAGGCCATCTTTTGAAGACGAGACTATGATCAGGGCCTGCAATGTATTAGGTAAAAAGATCGAAGCCGTGACTGATCTTTATGAGATGGATGCTTGCGCAAGGTACATATTTGATACGATGAAAGTTTCAAGGCAAGCGGCAATATATCAGACGCAGCTTGTTAGGAATACAGACCCGGACCCCAAAGTCCAAAAAAATCCTGTCAGTCTGACTGATTTTGTCCAGGCCAATATTCAAAAAGAAAAGGCCGCTTCGCCCCGAGTTCATTTTCATTTAGAGTCAGCGGCTATGATAGAGGCCTTTTTCGCCGGAGATGATATGGTTAAGCCGGAACACGTAAAAGCTGTGGCCGGATCCGTTATCAATCATCGCATCAAGCTTGTTCCTAAAATGCGCCACAAGAAGGATGTTCGAAATGTCTTCTCGCAAATTCTTGAAGACACTCCATTCCCAAGATGGGGTAAATAGTGGAAGGCGCAGTTGATGTCCTTGCTGAATTAGAGATACTCGATGACGAGATGTATCAGGGCAAGATAGCAAATTTTGTATTAGGTGATAGAGAAAGCAATATTATCGGTGATGGTTATGACTTTCATGACACATCAGAATGGACGCCGGGTGATTCGTTTGACTCCATTGACTGGAGGCTGACATTAGCTCATTGGCCGGAAAAGATATTCAAGGTAAATAAACCTGAGACTAAGGAGCTGCCCCTAGTTCTGGCCATCGATTCTTCGCCCTCAATGTTAATAAGATTCGCCGGAGATGAAAGTAAGTTCCGGATGATGTTAAGATTAATAGGAGTTATCGGTTTCTCTGCCGTTCATTCACATGACCCTGTAGCGGTCGCTAGTTTCGGTCACCCGGCCAGATTTTTTTTGCCGGTCCGATATGGCAAAGGCAATATCTTCTATGCAGCGGAGATACTTCTTGAAGATTCGCAAAGTTTTTATAAAGTTATTCGTCAGAGCAATAAGAAGCTGTCAAAATTTTATTCCGGTGTCGTAGACATTAATGAGTGTCTGTCCGAAATTTTGGATAGAATGATGAGTCAATCAGTAGTTGTCGTTATATCTGATTTTATCGATAATATTTATGGCCGTTTGAAGCTTGACGAAATCATCTTGCAATCAATAGTTGCCAGGCATAAAGATAACGTAATTTTTCTGATACTCGACGAAGAACATGATTTTTCATGGTCCGGCGGGTCGGGAACAATTATGTCTAAAAACATAAGTACCGGGAAGTTCCAAGAAGTAAGGGCTTCTGATGCTCCCAGAATAAGGGCTGAATATGCCAAGAAACGATCGGAATTTCAGAATTATCTTGAGGATCAGGGTATTGATTCGTTGGTACTATCATCGACCGACTGGCACGATAAGCTTTCAGAATTTGCCGCCGGCCGGGAAAGATCTTAATTTTTATATATTTCAGGCCCCCGTAATATCGGGGCCTTTTAATTTTTTATCTGCTTTTCGGGCGATAACAAATGAGCTCCCGATATCGGGAGCTCATAAATATAAAATTAGTGTTTCAGGCCGAATGTGTAGAGATACGATCCGGCTACTATAGACAGATGTTGTTTACCGCCTATTTTATAGGTTATAGGCGAAGCGAATATTGATTTGCCTGTGTTAAATTCCCATAATCTTTTTCCGTTAACTGCATCTAAGGCAACGACTTGACCGGATCCTTCTCCGCTGAAAACTAAATTGCCGGCGGTAGCAAGTATGCCAGGGGCAGATAGGTCAGTTTCCCGCACGGGGTAACTCCATTTGATAAAGCCGGAGTCGATTTCGATAGCTTTAATAAAATTATGATTAGGCCCGTTGGCGCAACCTTGATGCACCATGACATACATAAGATTTGTGACCGGACTAAGCGACGGTGGCATCCAGTTCGTCGCACCCCAGAGTGATGGACAGATTACATCCCTTTCATCCCAGTTTAATTTATCGATGAACTGTTCTGCGATATACATGCTTCCTCCGGCCCGGTCAATGCCATAAAACAAACCGTTACGATTTGCCTGGAGAATTAAATTTTTCGTACGCCCCTTGATAGATACATCAGCTAGTACTAAGGGCGTATTTGAGTCCCACGGAAATGGCATGAAAGATGACAGTCTTGTGCTCCAGCGCAGGCTGCCATTCTTGGGATCAAGAGCCAGGATGCTGTCATGATATAGATCTTTTTGACTGAGGGTTAAAGCGTCAGCCTTAACGTCATCGGTCAGCCGGCCCACCGCCCAATAAACAGTATCGGAATGGGGGTCGTAACTCCCGGTCAACCATGTCGGGGCACCCCGAAAGCCTTCAGGAAGGGTCCAGAATCTCCACAACTCTTTTCCTTCGTTGAGCGACAGGGCGGTTACAAATCCTCTCCCGCCCGTATTACCATTAGAAATTCCGACAATGACTCTGTCTTCAAGGACGAGGGGAGCCATGGTCGAGAAATATCCCAGATCGGGGTCAGCATACTGATTCGACCATACAACATCGCCGCTTCGTCTGTTTAGAGCCACGAGGCGGCAATCAGTCGTAATGAAGAATAGCTGGTCTCTATAGATAGCCACTCCTCGGTTAATGAAGCTGTTCTTTTTCTCGTAGGCCCGCCAGATCCACAGCCATTTACCGGTTAAGGCATCTAGGGCATGAATTTCGTTCGGGGCAGTAACATATATCACACCCTCATATTCGACCGGAGAGGATCGTAGAAAGTTGACGTCACTTATTTTATAAACCCAGTTTTGGGTCAGGTTCTTAACAGAATTGCGGTCTATCTGATCTAGGGGACTATAATGCCGGGCACCATAGTCACCATTGTATAAAAGCCAATTTCCGTCAGCCGGACTGTTGGAGAGGTCTTTGAATGTTATATCTTGGGAGGTGATCTTAAAATCTTCGGCAAGAGGATTCTTTTCACTTTTAAGTTTTAATTCTTTACCGCCGGTATTTGCAGAAGTATTCCCGGCTGGGAAAGGGTTCTTTGGCGTATCAGTACCGGAACATGAACTAATGAAGAATACTAAAAATATCATGGCCGTAACTTCCACAGCCCTTATTTTAAATGAACTTAATTTCTGCCGGTTATGCGGGCCGCTGCTGCCTATCTTCATATGCAATCTCCCGTAAATCAGTTGCCATTACGATACTCTTATTTCTTAAAAAGTCAACCGCTGGATTTCCAGATTGACAGCTCAGACTATTGATGTAGTATGTGCTTATTATTGTTCTTTTCCAAAGGGTGAACTATGAATAAGCGGCTTTTAAGGTATCTGATTGTGATAGGTGCAATACTTATCCCCGGTGGTCTTTTGGCTCAGGAAGAAATTTATCCTGTCCGCGTTGAAGGGCCTAGGATTTCGAGAACAGAATTCAATAACTATCAGGAGATAGAGCTCACTTATACCGTCGGCTTTATGGACGGTTATGAGCTTAGGCAAGAAGATTTAAAGCCTGAAGCTATGGATTTCGGCGCGCTTGAGCTTGATCCAGCTTTTGCCGATAAATTGGATAAAAGGAACGAGAGGCAGCCGAAGAATAAAGAGAACTACTTTGATGTGGTTTATCACCTTCGGTACATGGCAGATAAGAAGGGAGAACTCATAATCCCGGGCCAGCGATTTGCTTACAGGTCTCTTCAGACGGATGATTCAAAGGTCGAATATTTTACTACAAAAGAATTCAAATTAGTCTACAACACGGTTTTAACCAGTGATGCCGATGATATCAAAGATGAATTCGATCAGGGCTCTTTCAGTTTCAAGGCTGTTGCATGGAAAGTGGCCGGTATTGCTATCCCA
>CAYSDF010000010.1:0-4340 GCA_964429675.1 uncultured Candidatus Saccharibacteria bacterium | reverse complement strand
ATGGCTATTCCTGATGAGTGGGAGCGGAATCGTCTGCTTCTGATTCACAAAGTCATACTTGATATCGAAAGTTATCTTTTTGCCGGTTCGAAAGAACAGGAGCCGTCTCTTAATGAATTGAGCGTGGCCTTGGAAGAGATGAGTCCCCGGTCCTTATATTGGCATCGTCGGATGTTTAACTTAAAGAGAAGGGTCAATAAGCTGATTCTTAGGAACAAGTCATGAATTTTATAAATTTATGGCAGCTCATAGTAGGAGCCGTTAATGATTTCTTGAGTATTAATTGGAGCGAGATAGTCTATAAAAAGGGCTCCTCCGTTCTAGGGGCCGCTACTTTAATAGTAGCGGCATTTTTTACAGGGTTAGTAATCAGATGGTGGCTAAAACGGAGATCAGGTTCTTACTATCTCACAAATTTGAAGACAGAAAAAAATCATCCCGTCGGTATTTTTTTTAAGCTTACCCGGGGCTTGGTCTGGACATTAGCCCTTACCTCCCTATGTTTTCTGGGAATCGCCCTGGCCGATCCAATCATATATATTGCCAATACTACTGAGCAAATAGAATCGCGGGAGGTCGTGTATCTCTATGATGTCTCGGCTTCTAACGGATTCAAAATCTCTAATACCACAACTTCCCGGGGCAAACTTTCTCGGGATATTTTGGAAAGGCTGATCATAAAAAGAAAAGACAAGAAAGATAGGGCGGCGTACATAGTATTTGCAACGCAGTCAGATATTTGGTCGGGCTTTACTACTAATTTTGAGAGCCTGATGTTCTCTATAGCGGCATCGCCTCTTGCTCTGGCTCCGGCTGAAGCTATCAAGATGTGGCCCGGCAAATTTATTCTTAAAAAGGGCCAATTCGTTGAAACTGATACTGATCAGGGGACCAATCTTCATCTCGGACTGGAAAGCGCCATCTATCTTTTCGATAGAAAAGGTCTGCCGAAAATAACAGAAGAGCTGAAGCAAAATCCGAATGCTAAAATGAGATCTGTTGTCATTCTAACCGACGGTGCAGCCGATGTAGATCCGGAGCCGCAATTTATAGAATTGAAAAAGAGACATATCATCCCGTATCTGATTTTTATCGACCCGAGCCGTCAGATAGAAAAAGATATATACGGAGTAAATGACCCCAAGGCTCAGTTGCCGGATAAACTGCTGGCCATGGTCAGACAGTATGGCGGTCAGTATTTCTGGGCCAAAGATGAATATTCGCCCGATCAGGTTAGCGAATCACTGGATAAGCTGCATGGCGTTAAACAGCTTAAGAAGATTAACGTCAAAGAAAAAGAGGTTTATTTCATGCCCCTGGCTATTGCAGTTTTGTTCGCAATTTCTGCCATGGTGATGAGGATGTTGCTGATGCGTACTTGGCGCAATGTTTAATAGGATTTTATAATCAAGCTGGCTGGACATAGGCCAGCTTTTTTATTTTAGCGAGCAAGGAGTAAAATGGAAATTTATTTCCATTTTGTCCGAGCGAAGCTAAAAGGAGTGAATACTCCGCTGCTCCGCGAGGTATCAAGAGTCGAAGCCTCCTCTTGATACCTCGCGGCTTGCCGCGGGGAGGATTCATTGTCTGACTCAGGCTGGACAAAAGTTAATATATTTGCTTAAACTTACTGTAAGCTTTTTAAAAAATAGGTGAAACAATGAAACGTTTTTCGTTTGTCCGTATTCTGTTGGCAATTCTGCTGGTGTCGGTATGCTCCACGGCCGGATTCTTAATGTATCAGGTCGGAAGTTATTTCAGCCATCTTGATGCTTATAGCGGTCATATTTCCCGCCAAGACAGGTCGTCGGCAAGGGACGAACTAAAAGATCTGCAATATTTTTATGATCAAAATCGCAAGCTTAGTTCAATCAAATTGTCTTGGATCGGTGAAAAATATCTATTTCATAACATTGCCTGCCTGCATGCTGCATATTACAATTTAGACCGGGACTACTCTAAGACCGTTGATGAGCTCGGAGATAAAGAAGGATTTTGTGTCTATTTTTTGAGGGCTAATGCGCGATGGCGCCAGGCTCAAGAGATCACGGCTAATGCCACTACGCTTCCTGATAATACACCTGAACAAAAAGCAGAGAAAGACAAACAGATGAAAATAGCCGACAATTTGGCCGCCACTTTAGTCAGGGATGACTATGAATCGGCTGTTAAGGCTAATCCATCTCATGCTCCTTCAAGTTGGAATTTCGATTTGGTTTCAGATCCCAAAGCCAGAGCAAGAGGATTGATGCCTAAGCCCGCCACTATAAAAGTCCGGCTCGGCATTCCCGGTCCCGGCATGGGCGGTAAGACCAATCCCGGACCAAAAGGAGAAAATGGTAAGGGCGTCGGCACTAAAACTAAAGATATGGATACTCAAGAAGAGGGCCCGGGCCACCCTAAAGGCAAGCCCAGGAAGATAGGTTAGTATGTCCGGCTGGTTAATTTGGCTAAAGGAAATTACTTTTGCGCGTCCGCAATATTTGAATTTTTTATTCTTATGGTTGGTGGCAGTAATTGGAATTGTGGCCGCGTTGATCTTTAAACGATTAAAGCGCCCCCGGTTTGCCCGTGATTCAAAACAAAAGACAATTGGCCGGGATATGGTATGGATCTTGGCCTCGTGCTTGGCCGGCCTGATGATAGTTGCTCTTGCCGGTCCGAAGTCGGATTCATTCAAGATGCTTGAGTCAAATAACAACCTGAACATTATATTTGCTGCAGATAAGTCGGTATCTATGGCGATTAAATTAAATACTCAAGAGAATTTATCCCGTCATGATCTGATGATTAAAGAGATCACTACCTTCATTTCTTCTCCTGCTGTTCATGAAGGTGACCGGCTCACGCTTTTCACTTTTAGCGAGAAGTCAGACTGGAGAATGCCTTTCTCTGATAATCGGGATGAATTTCTGGATAAACTCCAGGAAATTGAACAACCGAAAGATCATGTATATTATGATAGGTCTCAGTTGTATACTTACTATGCCGGATTGCTAATTCAAATTCCCAATGCCATGGCCAAGCAAGATGACCTGTTTAAACAGGATAAGTTCAAAGGCCTGGTGACCCCGCAATCATTCCCAACGGTAGCTTTTATATTTAGCGACGGAGAAAGTATCGACGATTCTCTAGCTGCTCCTCTGGCCTATCTGGCCAAGAAGGATATCAAAGTGTATACAGTCGGCGTAGGCACCCTTCAGACCGGCACCATTACAATTAAAATTCCTTCAGAGCATAACCTCAATCAAGTCGAGGAAATAGAGGTCCGTTCACAGCTGAATATGAAGGCCCTTGATCTTATCAGTGCAAAAACTGGAGGCAAGAGCTATGTGGCAAGTAGTTCTTCAACTCAGGTCCAGAGTTTTATGGCCACGGCATTGACCCAGAATAGAAAGCCGACTCTGACATTAGTCAGGACCGGCGACTCCAAAAACTTTTGGTGGGACGTACTGGCCATTCCGTCGTTTATAATCGTGCTCTTGATGGCGATAACGTTAATTATTTTTTAATTATATAATCCGAGGTGATCTGTCTTGTAGCCGTAGCTCAAGATAGAGCCTCGGTTTTATTTTAGCGAGCGAGGAGTAAAATGGAAATTTATTTCCATTTTGTCCGAGCGAAGCTAAAAGGAGTGAATACTCCGCTGCTCTGCAGCGGTATCAAGAGGCGAAGCCTCCTCTTGATACCTCGCGGCTTGCCGCGAGGAGGATTCATTTTGAGATTGATCTTGACATATAATTAGTAAGGTTCTAAACTCTAGTTATCGTTCTTTAAGTTACAGGAGTATCCGATGTTCAGTATCAAGATGTTGTTTGTCTTTATGGCCTCTCTTCTGATTATGGGCAGTACGTCCAATACTTTGTTAGGCGTTTCTAACGTCGGTAAGGCGAGTGCAGCTCAGTGCCAAATGCATATGAGCGCTAAAGATTGCCCCATGCTCAAGCAAGGGGGATCATGTCCGATGCATAGGAATATGACCCAGTTCAAAGGCAATGTGTCTGCAATTGCCAAGCAAGATCCTCCGCCGCATAATCCAAGCGAAGGCCAGGGGTGTTCCAGGCCCAGCAAGAACGACCCCAGTAAGGGAGTCAAAGATGGAACAGTTGGCTGTAACTGCGTTCGCAAGACTCCATGCAATGGAGATAGGCCTAAGGAAGACCCGGGTAGTAAAGATGATAACTATAAGACCAGATGTAAGAATTATTGTTATCCGGACCGGTGCTCCTGTCCCAATCCCTGCAAGAGTTAGCAGCTAATATGTTAATTCAGCCCCGCCTTGGCGGGGCTTTTTATTTAGATCACTCTACCCGGTAACAATCTGCAGGGCTTTTTAATTT
>CAYSDF010000009.1:0-22198 GCA_964429675.1 uncultured Candidatus Saccharibacteria bacterium | reverse complement strand
AATTGATGCTCGGGGACTCTAAGGCCCACTGTATTCTGCTCTGAAGTCACTACTCCCGGAACAATTTCTTTTTTGGACAGGACCGCAGTTACTTTTCCTGGCCAGATCTTACTCAATACCTCCTCATGCCTGGTGTTTATATTAGCCAAGCCCTTGGCCCATGTTAAGTTCCTGATTATCAATGGCATTGGTTTGCCTAAGCTACGTTCTTTTATTTTAAAAACCTTTCTAACCGCTATTTCATTTAAAGCATTCGCCCCTAAGCCGTAGAGCGTATCAGTGGGATATACTATTACTCCGCCATAATTTAAAATGTTCACCGCCTCGTGGATCGCATCAGAATAATCTTTGTTTAAATCGACTTGTAATATTTTCATGAATTATTTAATTCTTCTTCGGCTCTTACTATATCCTCTGGGTAGCCTATTGGAAGCCAAAATGTTGATCTTATAGCCTGAAATTTATGGCCCGACTCAATCATCTGAGCAATTGAATCGGTCAGATAATGCTCTCCGTTTGGATGCTTACGGGCTGGATAATTAAAAATACTTCTATCAAGAAGCATTACCCCGGTGGAAACCAGATTGGTCTTAGGATTTTGAGGTTTTTCTTCTATGCCGATTATCATCCCTTTATCATTTACCTCAACCACTCCGAATCTTTTCGGGTCCTTAGCTTCATATACTAACATCGCGCACGTTTCTGCCTGTGAGCAATTTTTCAGGTTTTCAGCGCCATGCAAGTCATCAGCATACAACATTAAAAACTTCTCGTCATCACTGATCAGGTGCTTACAAAGCTCCAAGGCATGATAAGTGCCGTGCTTTCCATCTTGAAGTACATAGTCAATTTTAAGCCGGCCGAACTTATAGCCGAAATAGCTCATTATTTTATCCTTAAGATAGCCGACAACAAGAACCACCTCGTCCACCTCCTCGGGCAAGTCATTGATAATAAGTTCAAGGAGAGGCTTACCGTTAACTCTCACCATCGGCTTAGGAATATCATTTGTCAGCGGCCGTAGCCTAACCCCCTCCCCAGCCGCCAGTATTACGCATTTCATGTGGTCTAAAATTTACACCTTTTGAGGCGATTAATCAAACAGCTCAGCCCCTCCCCGATTTTTAATTTATCCCACTATCATAAGCTTCCAGCCTCCCTCCTTGGAATCACCAGGCCCTACATGTCATGGGCGAATCGCATTCTCATTTAACGCAAAATTCATAACTCGCTTTGCTCAGACACCTGAATTTTGACTACTCGAAAGCTGATTCGTTGCCATGCCACAGAGATTCTTTAGGCGGCTAAAGCACGCCTTAGAAACTTATCCGAGCCTCCAGGAAGGTGATTCAAGGAGGGTAGGCTGGGACTTTATGGCATTATAGCAAAAGGCCCTCCGCAATTTCTGACCATCTCGCGACGTTAGTACAACTACCCAATGGTAAGGACCTGCCTGCCGGCAGGCAGGTATTTTTCTGGGCACCATTTGGGGTGGTCCGGAACGGCCGCGTCCACGCCTCTTAAGGCGGGACGGGCGCATGGCCGGACCAGGGAATCTCAAATGGTCTGAAAAATGATAAGACATTGGTTTAGTTGTTAACGGAGTCGGGCGGTCAGAAATTGGGGAGGGGGTTTTGCCGCTATTCCACGGTTACGCTTTTTGCCAAGTTTCTTGGCTTATCCACGTCATTGCCACGGAGAACCCCGACATAGTAAGCAAAAAGATGCAGCGGCACTGCTGAGAGTATCGGCGTAAGCATTTCGAGTGTTTCCGGAATATATATGACATCGTCGGCAATCTTTGCAATTTCCTTGTTACCCTTGGTGGCGATGGCGATGACCTTCCCGTTGCGCGCTTTAATTTCTTGTATACTACTGACATTTTTTTCATACATACTGTCCGATGGAGCAATAACTACCGAGGGAAAGTCTTTATCTATCATTGCAATCGGCCCATGTTTCATTTCTCCTGCCCCATAGCCTTCGGCATGAATATATGATATTTCCTTAAGCTTCAGAGCGCCTTCTACCGCAGCAGGATAATTATATTTCCTACCAAGATAAAGAAAGTCATCGTATTTGTAATATTTATTGGCTACCTTTTTAATCTCTTTAGCGCTAGCCAATATACTTCTGATCTTATCAGGTAATTTTCCCAATTCCTCAATAATTTTTTTCCCAGAATTTAAAGACATGGCCCTTTGCCTTCCTAAAAATACTGCCAAAAGAGCCATAACAGTGAGCTCGGAAACGAAAGTTTTAGTTGACGCTACGCCTATCTCCGGTCCGGCGTGATTATAAACTCCGGCGTCGGATTCTCTAGCAATAGAGGCGCCGATCACATTTATCACGCCTAGCGTCAAAATGCCCTTTCTTTTAAATTCCTTGAGAGCACCGAGGGTATCGGCCGTTTCACCAGACTGACTAACCGCTAGAAGGGCGGTTCCTCGATCAACAATATTCTTCTTATATCTTAGCTCTGATGCATATTCTGTCTCCACAGACAGGCCAGCCTGCTCTTCAATCATGTATTCTCCTATTAAGCCGGCTAGGTATGCCGTACCACAGCCAGTAATAATTAGCCGATTTACTTTTCTTAAATCCTTCTCAACCAATTCAAGCCCCCCCAACTTCGCTAGTCCGTCTTTCAAAACTAACCTTCCCCTTAATGCATTCTCCACCGCCTCGGGCTCTTCGAATATTTCTTTTAGCATAAAGTGTGGGAAATTGTTTTTTTTAACCGCATCCTCGGACCACTCAATTCTTTCTTCATTTCTTAAAACGGCTTTTCTATCCAAAGTAGCGATCCTAAAATCATTTGGAGTAATAATCGCAAACTCCCCGTCTTCCAGGTAAACAACTTTGCGAGTATGGGGTAAAATTGCCGAAGCATCAGAAGCGACATATTTTTGATTATCCGAGAAACCGATCAACAATGGACTGGAATTTCTAGCGACAATTATCTTATCGGGGTGATCGGCATGGATAACTACTAGGGCATATGTCCCCACTATTGATTTTAAAGCCAGCCGCACAGCCTCTTCAAAGCTTGTATGATCTCTATTTAAAAAATCCTCTATCAAATGGGGTATTACTTCCGTATCAGTATCGGACTGGAACTTATGACCATTCCTAAAAAGCTTGGCCTTTAAATCCTTGAAATTTTCTATGATGCCGTTGTGGACGAGATATATTTTCTTATCGCAGCTGAAATGAGGATGGGCATTCTTATCTGTGGGTCCTCCATGAGTAGCCCAGCGGGTATGGCCAATAGAGGCTCGGCTTTCCCAGCTGTTATTTAAAACTTTTTCCAGCTCGCTGATGCGGCCTGATTTTTTTCTGGAAATAATCCCGCTAGAAACAACGGCAGCGATGCCGGATGAATCATATCCCCGGTATTCAAGGCGCTTTAAGCCGTCCAGAATTATAGGGACAGCGTTTATTTTGTTTTTGCTAACGTATCCAAAGATGCCACACATAGATTTAGTATACAGTATTAAGTATCTCGTATTAAGGTTTTAAATTCAAATACTACAAAGCCCCTTTCGGGGCTCTGTTATTTTATCCTTAATACTTAATCCATAATGCTTGCTCCTTTTTATGCTGTCGGCGCTGTCGCGGCTTGTACCTTGGGCGCCTCAGCTGGTTTATCTGACTGAGCTTTCTTCCCCTCGGCCTGAGCTCGGGACGAAGGCTTTGGTTTCCAGCTTTGCATTTTAGGCTTGTTCCAGACTTTATAATTTACCATCAAATTATTGGTTGTCGGCGATATTTGAGCCCCTTTAGACATCCAATATTCTACTCTGTCTTTTTTAACCTTAAATTCTTTCTGGTGAGGATTATAGGTACCTAAAAGCTCAAGGAATTCACCCTTTGGTCGTGAGGTATGCTCAGTAACAATGACCCTGAAATAGGCCTGTCCTCTTTTACCTATGCGTTGTAGACGTATCATAAGCATGGATTATATCTTAGCAGGTATTAATTAAAAATCAAGCTCTTAGATCTTATCGGCAAGCTCCCTTATTTTTGAGGCCTTTTCCTCTTCCAATCCTTCACTCATAAACTTAACATAGTCGGCAACGATTTTTTTAAAAACTATACGACTTCGGTCATAGAGTGCAGTTTCAGAAAATAACCCGCCTATCCTAGCCTTAACTTCGGCTATCTTAGGATCGGCAGGATTTGGATGAGACATCTGACTAGCTATCCATTGCTGATCCTCTTGGGGAAGCTCACTCTGAACAGACGCTAAAAGGTCGGCCGCAAGCTTCTTTTTGAATATGTCGTTGGCCCTTTCCTTCTCCTGGTCGGAAAGGCCTAAAACGTCAAATATTTCGTAAAGTATTTGTTTAAATTCTCCCATGTTTATTAACTAAAGAGTGAGTCCAAAAAATCTCCCATCAAAAATATCGGAAAGAATGGAATTATAAGCAAGACCTCAGTCTCCCATATAGACTGCCTAGATTTACCTGATTCTTTTTGTGGACCTTTTTCAGCCATTAATTTTATTCTAGTTGAAATTCAAAATAATATCAACTATGCTGCGACTTCAGTTGCTTCTTTCTCCTTTTTACTTAAGTTCTCCAGAGCATCAAGAGCGTTATCTATGACCACAGAAAACTGTTCGGGATGGTGGGATATATCATTATGAGTTCCTTTTACAGAATAAAAACCATCAACCATCTTCGTATTAGTCGTCTCTTGAATTTTTTCCATTGGGAAAAGCTTATCATCAACTCCATGGATAATGGAAATTTTAATTCCCATATCGTGAAGCTGTTCTAATATTTCATGGATTTGGCTCCCGGCAATAGTTCCTATAGAACTAATGGCTCTTTTAGGATCCTTGGCTATAAACTTGAAGAGTTCCTTGCTACCCTGATCGCTTATTCTTTTAGCTTCGGCATCCTTTCTTAACCTGCCCATCTGAAGCGCGCTATCAAGCATAGCTCCTTTTAAAGTACGCCATACGCTATCATCTCCCATCATTCCTGCCGGATCGACTAGGACCATACTCCTGACCTTCTCGGGCCTAAGCATGGCTGCATAAGTTGCATATATTCCTCCCTCAGAATGAGCTACCAAATCGGCCTGATCTATTCCCTTCTCATCTAGCGTCTTAAGAACGGCAGCTACTTTTCTTAATTCACCTTCCGGTATATTTTTCATTCTTGGATCATCTTTAGGAAGATTTTCAATATCTATTCCGCTGTACTCTTCTATGGCCAGAGTTCTTCTATCCTTTCCGGCTAGATCAAAGAGAGCGTCTTTATAAGAAGTTGGGGTTGTGCCCCAGCCGCGCAAAAAAACAGCCGGCACTTCTGTCTTTAGTTGCTCCGGTTTTAAATCGATGATCTTCATTTCCCCGCCATAAACCTCGACGGCTCCCGGATTCTCAAATTGTTCCTGAAATAAACCTTTGACTTCTGGCGATTCAAGCTCTTCTTTCGTCGGAGCCTGTTCGATCCGAGGAAGAGCTGATTCAAATGATGACATATGAAATATTATATCAAAGACGATAAGACTCGCAACAGCGACCCCAAACATTAATGTTCGTGGCCCCGCGCTGCACTACCAACCTTTTTTCTTCAATCCGTCCTCAGCGGCCATTTGCTGGGCTTCTTGTTTTGATGGCCCCTCTCCGACGCCGATTTTTTCTTTCTCTAAGAAAACCCCGACTTTAAAATTGCGGGCATGGTCTGGACCCCATTCTTCCAATACTTCATAGGTGGGGGTAACGCCGACTTTTTCTTGGGCCTGTTCTTGAAAGAGACTTTTGGCGTCGCGATATAGATGATGCTCTATTATTCTAGGCAATTCGCTTAGAATAAACTGACTTATAAATTTCCTTGAAGATTCATAGCCCTGATCAAGGTAAATCGAACCGATAACAGCCTCGACGGCATTGGCGAGAATATATTGCCGGGCCCGGCCGGTGTCTTTGGCTTCTCCTCGCGATAAAAGAACATAGTCATTTAGATCAAACTGGGATGATATTTTAGCCAGCATGATGGCATTGACCAATGCCGCCCGCCAGTTAGTCATCTCCCCCTCTGGATTGGGATAAGTATTGTACAGATAGTCCGTAACCACGAGCTCCAAAACGGCATCGCCCAAAAACTCCAGACGCTCATTATGGTCCAGATGCCAATTATGATTCTCGTTCAGATATGATCGATGAGTAAGGGCCTGAAGGAGTAGGTCCTTATTTTTAAAAATTATACCTATCTTCGATTCTAGCTGAGAAATTTTATCTTCAAACACCTTAGAATAATTACCAATTGCCAATTTACAATTTACAATGAATTTTCAATGACCCAATTATCAATGTCTGAAAATTGAGAAATTGTTGAATTTAATGAAAATTGAAAACTGAAAATTGAAAATTGTTATTTATTTTCTTCTGGCTCTTTTGGTTCTTCTTTGCCCTCCCGCCCCTCTGGGGCGAGGCTCGCTTCGTCTGATGAAGCGGCTTTATCTTTTACAGGCGGGGCATCATCTTTGCCTGGCTCTCCTATCTCGCGGTAAACCGTTCCCAAAACACCGTTAACAAACTTACCCGATGATTCTCCTCCAAAAGACTTGGCCAATTCTATTGATTCATTTATAGCTACCTTGGGAGGGACTTCTTCCCGATTACCAAATAACAATTCAAAGAGTCCTAGTCTCAGTACACTCCGATCAACTGCAGCGATTTGTTCTAGCGGCCATTGCGGAGCTGCTTTTCCTATAACCAAATCTAGCTCAGCCAGATGGGCCATTACGCCCTCGATAAGCTTGTACACAAAAGTAGCATCCTCTAGGCCCGGAGCGAACTCATCCAGGTTCCTTTTTATTATTACGGGCAGCTCGTCATTTTTCTTGCCTCTAAAATCCCACTCGTAGAGTGATTGCATTGCTACCGACCTGGATAGATGTCGTGATGCCATTTTGAAATAACGATTAGGTACTAAGACTAACCCTGAGACTTTGTTTTCTTCTCCTTTTTCTTAAGTTCTTTCGCTAAAACATTGATAACCTCTTTACCTTTATAATATCCGCAAAATTTACAAACTAAATGCGGCAAAATCATCTTTTTGCAGTGAGAGCAGGCGACTAACTTTTTAGGCTTTAGAGCCAGATGGCTTCGTCTTCGAAGCTGCTTGCCCTTAGCCATGTGGTGACGTGGTACTGCCATAGTTATATAAGAATATCATGAAATTAATTTTTCCGCAACCTCAAACAAAAAACCGCTTAACGCGGTGTTTAGTGAAGTAAAAATGATGCAAGACGATTGATAGCTGAGATTGCATAATGCGAAGTTGTCGCATAATAAGCGACCGGAGCAGAGATTATAGCAGCGGCAATAATTGTAACCCTTTTATCTTTTTTAGGCTCAGTTCTTAGCACAAAAAAGGTGAAAAGATCAAAGACAAGCATCGTTAAAATTACGGCGAATTCAAAGATGATAAGACCTATCACCAAATGAAGTATAAAGACGAAAAACTGGTACATAGCCAAGTCTACTTTTAATCCATATCCTGGCCAATCCAGACCACCGAGCCAATCGAAGAAAGGTTTTACTAAAATCCATAACGCGGTAGCTAATGCCACCAAACTTGCCTAGACCATAGAGACCCTACCGATAATGCCCTCCCGAAAGTACTCGGGAGTAGAAAACCATAATAATACTATAAAAAGTCCCAAGAGCTGAGTGACTACAGACCACTTAAAGCTATCCCAAATTCTTGTTGCTTCGTTATTTATAAATGATCGACTCACTTCGTCCCTTGAACTAAAGGCCCTCTCAGTCAGCCTGCCATACCATCTCAAGAATCTCATAGGAACCTACCGATATTTTATCAAAGAACTGATAGATAGTACCATATAATTGAGACTTTGCAACTCCAAACAAAAAGCGCTTAAATTAAGCGCTAGATAGCAGTTTTATGCTCTTCTTTGTAATCTTGAAAAAGCTTATTCTCTCTTTGATCGGCTTTCTTTTTTGCATAATAACCGATAGCAAGGACTGCAATCATGCAAACAATAAAGAGCATTCCTAATTTTTCTGATTTAACAGCGTTAGCGGCAATAGCAAATACGAAGCAGTAGAACACATTCATACCCGGGGAAAAAATGCGGGCAAGTCTTTTTGCTTTCTTTAGCTCAGCGCTTTTATTATCCTGGAACTCATTCCAAAGCTTAGCCTCGGCCACATCATTTTCATCAAACTCATTTCCACAGTTCGGACAAATATGGAAATCGGACATTTCTACCTCATTTTCAAAGATTAGAGATGCTCCATATAATAACACCTTGCTAAAATTTTGCAACCAGGAAGTGAATTTTTGAATTTCTTTCAGACTAGCGCTCATGGCGCATTTCAAAAATCTACTTCCTGGCAACAAAAAGCAATCATTGCTGATTGCTTGGGTTATATTTGGAAACAATAGCTATCCTATCATCCATATCTTTTGTTACCATATACTTGTTCAATATCCACAGTGGACATAAAAAATAAAGCATCTTGCGCCTAGCATATGAGGCCGCAAATTCTTTTTCAATCCTCTTTAAACCACTGATCATATTATCTTTTCCAGCAAGTTCTGCCCCTCTTAAATCTACATCCGAATGGGCCATGCTCTTCTTAATAGTGCCTAGATCCATCTCTCCATGAGCTATCTCATGGGCTATTACTCCGGCTAATTCCCCCTGGTTAAACCGATAGATCAGGCCCTCATTTATTTTTATATAAACCTTCCCTGTCGCCGGGTCAAGATGGCAACTTGCATTTAGATAATATACGCCCCATCCAACGCTATAGATCGGCTCTGCTATGGTGGGCTTCTGTTTAAATAATGAGCGTGCAGATAATATTTTATCATTATAAACTTGGGCCATTTTTTCATGCGATCTGCCCTGATAGTCCACGCCTTCCCACGGACTAACAATATCAAAGAAAGCCAAAAGCACTAAGCCTGAGAAAACTATAGTATACACTATCCAAACAGACTTTATAAATTTTAAAGCAGCTCTCATCAGCTATCCTTACCTAGATAGAGATTGTCGAATTTATAACAAATTCTATCCCAATAATCAACAATCCTCCGGTTATCAACAACTTTTTATCATTGCTGAGTTTTGTGCGAGTGTTAAAATGAAGTTAAGATTATGAAATTCAATCACGCCTTCGCTGCCTACTCCGCCGAAGTAACTTCGGCTACGAAGGCTGGAAAAGCTTCGGCGAGCAAGCACCTCACTATATGAAATTTGTTCATCTACATACCCATTCCCACTATTCTCTCCTTGATGGATTATCCAAAATAGATGAATTAGTTAATCGCGCAAAGGAACTGGGAATGGAATCCCTGGCCATCACTGATCATGGCGCGATGTATGGAGCAATCGAGCTTTATAAAAAAGCTAAAAAAGGCGGGGTCAAACCCATCATAGGCTGTGAAGTATATATAGCAGAGCATAGCATGCACGATAAGCGCTCAGGGATAGATGATAAGCGCTATCACTTAGTATTGCTGGCCGAAAACAATGTCGGTTATAAGAATCTGATAAAGCTCGTCAGCGCCGCTCACCTTGAGGGCTTTTATTATAAACCAAGAATAGACAAAGAACTACTGAAAAGGCACTCTGAAGGCCTAATTGGCCTTTCAGCGTGCCTTGGGGGAGAAGTTTCAAAGGCCCTTTTATCCGGTAATTACTCAAAAGCAAAGAAGATAGCCCTAGAATATTCAGATATTTTTGGAAAAGACAATTTTTATCTGGAATTGCAGCAACATCCCAGCATAGAAGATCAGAATACGGTCAGCCCTCAATTGATTAAACTGTCCGAAGACACCGGCCTTCCCTTGGTAGCGACTCAAGACTCTCATTATACCTTGGCCGACGATGCTCACGCTCATGACGTACTTCTTGCCGTTCAAACCGGCAACAAACTTGATGATAATGACCGCTTAACAATGAGGGATGATAATTTTTCTCTTCTGAGCGGAGACGAGATGTATGAAAAATTTAAAGTATTGGGCGAAGAAGCGGCCAAAGAAGCAATAGACAACACCAACGCCATCGCCGCAAGATGCAATGTAGAAATAGAGCTTGGCAAAACCCAGCTCCCCCACTTTCCTTTACCCAAAGAGTATAAATCAAGCGATGAATATCTGGAAAATTTAGTTTATAAAGGTATCGAGACAAGATATGGCAAGAATCCAGAAAAAGACATATATGAACGCCTAGAATACGAGCTCAAAGTAGTAAAGCAGACAGGATTTGCTTCTTATTTCTTAATTGTCCAAGACTTTGTTAATTGGGCCAAGAAAAATGGAATTGTTGTTGGGCCCGGCCGAGGTTCAGCAGCAGGAAGCTTGATCACTTACTCTCTTGGCATTACCAATATAGATCCTATTAAATACAATCTTTTATTCGAGCGGTTCTTAAATCCTGAGCGTATCTCAATGCCTGATATAGATTTGGATTTTGCCGATACAAGAAGAGATGAAGTTCTTCAATATGTAGCTCAAAAATACGGTAAGGATCATGTCGCTCAAGTAATCACCTTTGGTACCATGGCCGCCAGAGGCGGCATCCGAGATGCAGGAAGAGCTCTTGGTTTTTCTTACGACTTCTGTGATAAGATCGCTAAAATGATCCCGGATACGCCAAACAAGGGCAAGAGTCATCTTAAAAACTGCGTTGAAACAGTTGCTGAGCTAAAGGAGGCCTACGATAAAGAGCCTGATGTTAAAAAACTGATAGATGCGGCTTCTAAGCTTGAGGGTGTAGCCAGGCACTCATCTACTCATGCCTGCGCCGTAGTAATAACGCCCAAACCCCTTACAGAATATTTACCTCTTCAGTACGGTACTAATGAAGGAGATATTATTACTCAGTACGAGATGCACGCTGTCGAAGATCTAGGTCTTTTAAAAATGGATTTCCTGGGCTTGGCAAATCTAACAATTATTGAAGAAGCTCTTAAAGAAATAAAGCGTGGACATGGAATTGATATTAATATTGACCAGATACCCCTTGATGACCCCAAGACATTTAAACTTCTCCAAGACGTCCAAACAACTGGCGTATTCCAGCTAGAAAGTGCGGGCATGAAAAGATACCTCAAAGATCTTAAACCGACCAGGCTTGAAGATATTATTGCCCAAGTAGCCCTATTCCGGCCCGGTCCCATGGAATTAATCCCCCATTTTATCGCCCGCAAGCATGGTCGGGAATCAATCGAAAAGATCCATCCTATTGTAGATAAAATTCTTGCTCCTACTTACGGAGTTATCGTATATCAGGAACAAGTGATGGATATGGCCACAGAGCTAGCCGGACTGACTAAAGGCGAAGGTTATCTTTTAATCAAGGCCGTGGGTAAAAAGATTAAATCCTTGCTCGACGAACAGAAAGAAAGATTTATTAATGGCTGTCTCAAAAACAGCATCTCCCGTCATATAGCCAATCGCATCTGGGAGCTGATAGAACCTTTCGCACGCTATGGCTTCAATAAGGCCCACTCGGCTTGTTATGCCACGATCGCCTATCAGACCGCATACCTTAAGGCCAATTATCCTTATGAGTTCATGGCCGCCTTCATGAATTCTGAAACGGGCGACGTAGAGAGAGTTGCCGCACTTATAGAGGAGTGTAAAGAGATGGATATAGAAGTTCTAGCGCCAGAAATAAATGAAAGTTTTGAGAAATTTGCAGTAGTTCCCGCTGGTAATAAAATGGCAATCCGCTTTGGTCTTTCCGCTGTCAAAAATGTCGGCGAGAACATAGTCACGGCAATTATCCAAGAACGCCAAAACGGCGGTAAATTTAAGATGATCGATGATTTCGTATCAAGAATCCAGAATAAAGATTTAAATAAGAAATCTCTTGAAAGCTTGATCAAATGCGGGGCTTTGGAAATTTTTGGGGAGAGGAATTCCTTACTAAGTAATATTGAGCAACTCTTATATTATTCCCGGGAGAAAAATAAGAAATCCTCCATGGGCCAAGTAAGTCTTTTTGGAGCCGCGACCGATACAGAATTACCTCCTGTTCGCCTTGTAACAGCTGAGCCGGCTCAAAAATGGGAAAAGTTAATGTGGGAAAAAGAATTGCTGGGGCTATTTATTTCCGATCATCCGTTAAATAGCTATCAGACTCAAATGAAATTTGAGAAAGTAACACCGATCAAAAACATAACCGCCACTACCACCGGATCCATAAAAATAGGCGGGTTAATAACCAAAATCCATAAGATTGTAACTAAGACCGGCAAACCAATGATGTTTTCCATGCTTGAAGATTTAACTTCCAAAATAGAAGTTGTAGTTTTCCCAAGTATTTTAGAAAAAAATCCTGAAGCCTGGAAAGAAAATACCGTCGTCATCGCCCGCGGCAAAGTAAATGACCGCGACGGCGTAGTGAAACTTCTCTGCGACGATGTGAAAGCCCTCGTAGCAACGATCTAAAAAATAAAAGCCCTGACGTACGTCAGGGCCTGTTTTTACATACTCAGGCGAATACCAAGGCCAATTTTTCTTTGATTAACACTAATTCCGGAACTTTGGCCAAAGATTGGCGGATGAGACGACTGATCAACGCGGCCGATAAGGGGCCTTAAGGCAGATAGTTCCGGGAATGGAACTGATAGCTGATTAAAAAAGAAAAATCCGGTCAAATACTTTCCAAATTGACCATAAATCTTAAAGATATTTGATCTCTCATTTGCTCCGAGAGCTGCATCGAATGCATGATTCGCTGCCGCCCAGGCCACCAAAGAATCATCTCTGGATAACTTTTCTCTGGTATAAGTAAAACCCCACTTGCCGAATTTTGTATCAGGACCATTTAGATCAAAGCCATAATAGTAGCCGCTCTTTATAACTGGGCTTTCAACTTCCGGCCCTTTTAAAAGCTGAGCCGAAGTTTTCGCCAAGCCCCAGGTATATCTTGCATGTTCTCCAAAAATTCTGACATAGCGATTGGGAGTTACTGACCCGAATATAATAAACGAGTCGTCGTTATGTTTTGATAATTGAAGCGTAATTGAATCTTCAATCCTAGAATTAACGACATTCTTTTTGAAAGAAGTACCGGCTATAAATTTACTTGCAGTAAACCTTCCCCCAACAATTCCCCCCATGAAAGAGTTTTTATCTTCTGAGGCATCAGTAAAATCATAATAACCGTAATCATGGTAAGGATTACCGTTGCCAGAGATAAGATCAAGATGAAAACTAACATGACCCCTCTTTAAGTACATAAATGCACCATTATCGGCCTGAGTATTTATAAGCTGGATATGAGTCATATCTTTAGCGGTAAACCAATGAAAATCATCAAGCATCAAACCCTGAGGCACATAATTCCGGCCGAGCATAATGCCCCGATCTTTATTTTTTGAATGTATATCAACATATCCAACTCTCATAAGACCCTGCTGGATAATTGGATCAAGGCCGGTATTCTTATAATCATCGACTTTATAAAGCCCCTCCGGATCAGAAACAACGCCCCGACCTTCCGGCATATTAGGAAAGAAATAATTACTTCTATCACCCGAGCGAGGAACATAGGGCCTGGGCACTCTTCCATCATTGGCAGGATTTATAGTCAGATTAAAAGAAATCCTATCAGTTAATTCACCTTTTACGGCAAAGTTGAAAAAGGCAATTTTTGTCTGCCTTTCTCGGCCCATCGAACCCCGCTCAGCATTATCATGAACACCGGCAAAAGAAGCATCAATCCCAAAGGAAATTTTCGGCTTGTCCGAATCGGGATCAGGCGACTGACCGTAAGCCAGCCTTGAGATAAAACAAAGACTTAGAGCGATTAAAGCCCTCTTCATACGCCACTCCTAGTTATTAAAGAATTGAGCATATTTTACCATTACACGAGTATAAGTCAAGCAAAACCCCGCTTTAGCGGGGTTACTTTTTAACAGACAAGAACATCTGCCAATCGCGCCAACCGACTCTAGCTTTATTTAGTTTATTAGTTTTAGACAAAGCTTGACCTATTACGGCAGCCAACGTAATCCGTCCATTAACCTGGGCTCCCCAACTGTCATCATGCTCGATAAAACTTTCGTATTGCCCTAAAGTTACTACTATAGGACTCTTATACTTATCGTAGTAATTACCAAATCCGTGAGGATGTGGGAATACGACATCCTTGAGAGGGACATCTTGGCCAAATTCACTATAAACAATGTCTAGAATATCTCTCAACGAAACTTTATCAAAATCAAAGATCAGTTCATCCTTACCATTTGCTCTTTTCTGTCGATAGTACTTTGTGGAAGACTCTACTTTAACAGTAGCAGGTCCTCTATCTCCAGAAATCCCTTCGTATGCTTCCTGATCCATATATCGATTCTCCTTTTTAAAGAAACCTTAAAGGTCTCGAGATAATATCAGCAAAAACTCTATCCGTCAAGTCTTTTGATTAATATGTTTTTTTGCTATTCTAAATTTAATGGTAAAAAATTCCATAGAACAAATACGCCACTCTCTCGCTCACCTTTTGGGTGCGGCTGTTTTGGAATTATACCCCGGTTCAAAGCTAGCAATAGGCCCCGCCGTTGATGACGGCTTTTATTATGATATCGAGGTTGAAGGAAAGATTTCTGATGACGACTTGAAGCGAATAGAAACTGAGATGCGCAAGATACTAAAAACTTGGGATAAGTTTGAAGAGATAAAAGAGACCGAAAAGTCAGCCAACGCCCGCTATATCGGAAACCCTTACAAGCTAGAACTCATCCAAGATCTAGCAGCTAGAGGTGATAAAATCACCTCCTATCAATCGGGACGATTTGTTGATCTATGCCGGGGTGGTCATGTGGAAAGTGGCAAGGATATAGACCCGGAAGCATTTAAGCTATCCCATGTTGCCGGCGCCTATTGGAGAGGCGATGAGAAAAATACCCAGCTTACCCGAATTTATGGACTGGCTTTTAATAACAAAAAAGAGCTCGATGATTATATTGCGATGATGGAAGAAGCTAAGAAGCGCGACCACCGCAAACTTGGCGAACAACTTGAGCTTTTTACTTTCAGCAATTATGTCGGACCAGGCCTGCCTCTGTGGCTGCCCAAGGGTACTGTTATCATCGAAGAGCTTGAAAAATTAGCCAAAGAAACTGAGCTTAAAGCAGGCTATCAACAGGTTCGTACGCCCCATATCGCCAAGGAAGAGATGTATAAAACCTCGGGCCATCTTCCCTATTATGCCGAAAGTATGTTTCCACCGATGACAGTAAAAGAGGGTGGGGATGTTGAACAGACATATTATTTGAGAGCAATGAACTGCCCCCACCATCATCAGATTTATGCCGCTCGCCCAAGAAGCTACCGCGAGCTTCCCATGCGCCTTGCTGAATACGGCACTGTCTATCGCTATGAAAAAAGCGGCGAACTTTTTGGATTAATGCGTGTCCGAATGCTTTCGATGAACGACGCCCATATCTATTGTAGTCCTGAGCAATTTGCCGATGAGTTCCGAGCCGTTAACGACATGTATATTCGTTATTTCAAGCTTTTTGGATTTGATAAGTACGTAATGCGTTTTTCGACTCATGATCCAAAAGAGTTAGGAAAAAAATACATCGACAATCCGGAACTTTGGAAAAAAACAGAGGACATGGTTCGCAAAGTTCTGATAGAAAGCAAAATTAATTACGTTGAAGTACCCAATGAGGCCGCTTTCTACGGACCCAAGATAGATGTCCAAGTTTGGAGTTCAATCGGAAAAGAATTCACAATTGCCACCAATCAAGTTGATTTTGCCGTCCCTGAGCGCTTTGGCTTAACATACACAGATAATGATGGTAAGGAGAAAACTCCTTTAGTTATTCATCGGGCACCGCTAGGCACCCATGAGAGATTTATTGGTTTCCTGATCGAGCACTACGCCGGAGCATTTCCGATCTGGCTGTCCCCCGTTCAGGTAGCAGTATTACCTATATCAGATAATCATATTGAATGGGCAGAGAAAGTAGTCTCGGAATTAAAATCTACAGGAATAAGAACGGAATTAAACCAAGATAATGAAACCCTGGGTAAGAAAATCAGACAAGCTGAAAAACAAAAAACCCCTTATATCCTTGTGATAGGTGACAAAGAGGTGACAGCTCAAGCCATCGCCGTCCGCCAAAGAAGCAAAGGAGATCTTGGCCAAATGAAACTGGGAGAATTTATTAAAAGGGTATCCTCGGAAGTAAAAGATAAGATAAATTAAAACCCGCCTCCTAATGGGCGAGTTTGATTATTTCCTTAGCTCCTTTTTTTATACTTTTTATACAACCAGAATAACACCCAGCCAGAACCTAATATAAGGGTCACTTGCCAGCTTAATTTATGGAAAACCACATGCCAGCCCAAGACCATGTAACCAGTTTTAATCGCATCGCAAATAATCAGTAAGGTAAGGTATCTTTTATTGCCTATGGTTCGACAGGCAATCATTGCAGCCGTTCTTGCAAAAGGTTCGGGACTAATGGCAAATAGCATAAACGCGCCGATACCACCCCGTTTCAGATATCTCCAAAATTTATTATCCTCATCTGTAATCTTCTTCCATCTTTGGACTAATTTACTCTGAATCCAGTCTATATATCCTTCTTGCTCCAATTGCAATTTGATCGACTCACCGCGCTCGATTAAGTCTTTAATAATCTCCTCTTCCTGAGCTTCTTTGGCCGCTAATTTCTTAGCTAAGCTGGCAGTAAGACGGCCAAGCCATCCTAAAAACCAATAAGAATATATGATCTCCGGGATAGAAATTATTTCGGCTATCAAAAATCTGGAGGAGATTGATAAATTAGGAATAAGCCAAGAAAGATCAGCCAAATCTATGCCCCAATAGATCAGATGGCGCTTGGTTAACGTCGGTATAACCATGCCGTCAATGTAGAAAAAAGAGACCACTCCGACTATTAAAAATGGCCAAATAAACGGCCATCTTTTGTACCACTTCTTGAGCCAGTCTTTTATTTTCAAGGTGCCACCCGGCTTTCAAATCTTCAGTTCTTGGACTATACTAGCGGGAAAGTGAAGAAAACACAACTTCCTAAAATTATCGTCATTTTAGGCCCAACAGCATCAGGCAAGTCTGATTTAGCCCTTCGACTTTCCAAGCTCGCTCAGGGTAAACCATTTAAAAAGATGGGCATACTTGGCGGTGAAATTATCTCTGCTGATTCGAGGCAAGTTTATCGTGAGATGAATATTGGGACAGGAAAGGTCAAAAGAGATGGCAGTAAGTATAAAGTATCAAGTATAAAGGGCCGGATAAAAGATTCCGAATACTTTTCTGAAGGAATCAAACATTACCTCATCGACGTTGCAAGTCCAAAAAAACAATTCACAGTTTCTGATTTTAAAAGATTGGGTAAAAAAGCGCTTAAGGAAATCTTGGGGAATAACAAACTGCCCATAATAGCCGGCGGCACGGGATTTTACATTGATGCCCTACTCGATAGAATCCGGCTAAACGAGATTCCACCTAATAAAAAGCTCCGCGCTAATCTAGAAAAGAAATCGGCAGGAGAATTATTCAAAATGCTTGAGAAATCTGATTCTGAAAGATCAAAGAATATAGACCGCCACAACAAACGCCGACTTATAAGAGCGTTGGAAATCTCTCTTGCCCCAGACAAGCCGATTCCTAGTATCGTAACAAGCAATACTTATCAAATATTATGGCTAGGGATAAATCCGGATAAAGAAATCCTGGCTAAAAAAATAAAAAATCGCTTAGAAAAGCGACTGAAGAAAGGAATGATCAGGGAAGTCGACAGATTACACAAACACGGGGTTAGCTGGAAAAGGCTTTATGATTTTGGCCTTGAGTACCGTTGGATTTCGCTGTATCTAAAAGGTGATATTTCCTATTCCGAGATGAAAAATTTACTCTTAAGAGATATCATAAAGTATTCGAAACGCCAAAAGACATGGTTTAAAAAAAACAAAGAGATCCATTGGATTAAAAGCTACCCCGAAGCAGTTAAACTAGCTAAAAAACATATCTCTTAAATTACTCTTCGGGCTTATTCTTGGGGGTAGTATTCGTAGTATTCTCTGATTCCGGTTTCACTATCTCACTCCTATTAGTTCTCTTCTGCAGGGTGCGGCGCAACTCATCTCTCGCTCTTTCATAAGCTGTCGCCTCACGACCTTCTTGTGAATCTTCGTCTGGTTTTTTAAATCTTTCGAATATAGACATATTATTTATTCTTTGATTCTGAGGGGCCTAGAATTTCTGATTCTGAAGGAACAGTCCTGTCTGGCGCATAGTCAACACCCCTACCCCTCTCATCTTCTTCTATTTTCTCCCTCTTTTCCTTTGCCACGGCCTTTTGATTGGCTTCAAAAGTGCGCTTAGGAAAATTAGCCCTTTGTTCATGCCAACCCATTAATTTTGCTATTAGTTTACGCATATTTTCATTTTAACATATCTTTCAATATTCCCTCAACTACTTGGGGGTTAGCCTTGCCCCTAGTTTCTTTCATGCCCATGCCCACCAGGAACTTCAACACCTCAACTTTTCCTTTTTTATAATCCCCAACAGCCTTGGGGTTGGCGGTAATAACCCTGGCAACAGCCTCATTTAGTTCTGTTACATCAGAAACCTGGCCTAGATCTTTTTCTTTCATAATCTGCTCCGGATGGGATCCGACCTGAGCCATCTCCTTTAAGACGACTTTGGCATTGGTTGATGATAGTTTATTATGAAAAATCAGGACCATAAGTTCCGCAAAAGCTTCCGCTGAAATTTTCATTCCTTCGATGTCATCTATCTCTCCGGGATTCATATTCAAAAGGGCCGGAAATTCAGTAATTATGTAATTAGCAGCCAGAGTGTGGAGCTTACCCGAGATATGAGGATCCGCGTCTGATACATTAAATTTCTTATGATAATCCTTGGCCGCCTCATCTAGTTCGCTTGCCACTTCTTCATAATAATCCCCCAGGTGTCTTTGGGCGGTGAATATGTCTATCTGATAGTCGGTAATGCCGTATTTTTTAAATCTAGTGCGTCTTTGTGACGGTAATTCCGGCAGGCTCCCGCCGATTTTATCAATATCCGCTTTGTCAAAATGGAGCGGGGGCAGATCTGGCTCCGGGAAATATCTGTAATCATGGGCCTCTTCTTTGGACCTCTGACTGAAAGTTTCTTTTTTATTTTCATCCCAACCCCGAGTTTCCTGTTTTACTTTTTCTCCCGACTCCAAAAGCTCAGTTTGCCTTTTTATTTCATAATCGACGGAATCAGCAGCGGCTTTTATAGAATTAAGATTTTTGATTTCAACCTTGGTCCCCCAATTGCCGTCCGCATTGGTCAAGGAAATATTCACCTCAACCCGCATTTCGCCTTTTTCCATATTGGCTTCAGAGGCGCCTATATACTGCCAGATTAACTGCAGCTCCGAAGCAAAATCTCTGACCTCTTGTCCTGTTTCAAAATCAGGTTCAGTCACTAATTCCATCAAGGGAACCCCAGCCCGGTTATAATCAACTAGAGAATAATCTTTCCCCGGCAGATGATATAGTCGCCCGGCATCTTCCTCAAGATGAATCCTTGTTATTCTTACCCTTTTATTTCCTATATCCAGCCAGCCCTCATAACAAAGAGGCTTCTGATATTGAGTTATCTGATATCCTTTAGGAAGATCGGGATAAAAGTAATTTTTCCTTTCAAAGAATGTATCTTCGGCTATTTTACAATTTAAAGCCAAACCGGCCATGATTACTTTTTTAGTAGCTTCGTTATTTATAACCGGCAAAGTCCCGGGGTGGCCCATGCAAATCGGGCATATATTAATATTTGGGTGCTTCTCGTCGGGATCATTCAAAGAATCACAGAACATTTTAGTCTGCGTCTTCAGCTCGGCGTGAATTTCCAGACCGATAACAGGTTTGTATTTCTCAGACATATAAGCCAATTTATCACTATTTTACCAATAAAAAAAGCCCGCCTAATTTTTTATAAAATTAGGCGGGGCTAGTGGAACTATTTATTATCTGATCAGTCGAGTTTCTTAAGCTTCTTCTGAGTAGCCAGCTCTGCCGCTAGTCGGGCTAATTCAGGATCTTCACCCTGATTAACAAACTTCATTCCTTCTCCTGACATAGGATAAACTTCTTTGAGTTGATCAAACATCTGATTGCAGATCTTCCGGTAGCCGGGATGGCCGGCGGGTCCGGTACGAAGTTCTATAATATGAAAGGCTTCTCTTAGATTAGCTATCAATCGATAGCGCATCCGATGGCCAAGCAAGGTAGCATATTGTGCCTCAAGCTCACTAGTGGCACTCATCTCATCAAATAATTCTGAGGATAGAACAAAGCACTGCCTGAAATCATGTTCAAACCCAGCTTCACGAACCAAATCAGGGACATCATATCCAAGAAATGGGCTTAAGCGTTGCCATTCCATAGAATCGACAACCCGATGGCGCTGAAGATCCCGGAAAGTGCCATAATCTCCTACGATCTCCCATTCAAAATGTGCTTTTTCAAATGCCCGCCCTGGCCGAGCCCGACGATTAAATCTTTCTCCTATATAGGCTCGAAATACTTTAGCCTTTTTAACATTATCCCAACTGGCTACTTGTCTTTCAATTTCTGACAGCGATAAGTGCTCAGCATGTTCAAATAATATCTCCGGCACAAGATCAAGCTCGTTATCCGGCCAATAAGAAACGAGTCGGACGCTCGATTTAGATAGCGACCAAGTTAACGGCAAGCTGGCATAATCAAGATATTCGCGGGCTAAATCTCTAACGTTACTTTTTGTAATAGATATGTAAGCACTAATCATACCTCCTCTTTCCAATTGATCGGCTCTTTCCAGAAATGCGGGAGTGACTTTTCTTGCCTCTCTCAATATCTGTTCACCTACAATTCTGGCTTCGGCAATAGGATCAGATAACAAGTTCATGACCATATATTCAACTGCTTGTGCGCTGGCAAAAATACCTACCGTAGATTTAACAGCAACCGGTAATACCCGTCTGACAGCATCACATGCGGCGGCCCTGGTAGAATTAAGCCAGGCTTGCCGCTCACTTATGTCTGTAGGCTCCGGATGTTGTTTTCTTAAGTAAGCAGTGACTCCACGAACCATGATTGAGTAAAGATCCAGAATTTTATCCATAGTTAAATTATAAAATCTGGTCAAATCATCATTAAGTTCCGGAGTATAGTAAGAATATCTTCCATTCTTATCTTTCTTATCAAAGAAAATATATCTGGTTGATTGCTCTAGATATGATGCGAACCTGCGCTTTTCAAGAATTTTAGTAAGCAAGTTTGAAGCATCTTCAACGACAAATTGCAATCCGATTAATTGCTGGACCGAGTCGTCTCCATATTCGCTAACAACCCTTTTTATAAGAGAATCTTCCTGTTTAGCCTCAATATCCATAAATTCATCCAGAATAATTTCCCTCATATCTCCCTTCCGGCGAGATAACCGAGCCATTGCCGCAGCTACTTTAACAGCCGATAATTTTCCGTTAAATACATACACAGGACCAGTAGTATCCGTTACAAATTCGGAAAGCTTGCTATATCCTTCCGGAGTAATAATTACTTTATCATTGTCTTTAATAAGATAGGGATTTTGGGCCTTGGAACTCATGTTATTCCTTATTTTAAAAGTACCAGTTTCAGAATACTACCAGATAAAATATAAATAAACCAGGTAGTGAAAGTTCTGATAAAAATTTAAAGGCCCCACTTAAAGTGGGGCAATCGGAACTTCTACTACCTGGTAAAAAGTCCCGCCATGGCGGGACTCACTCAGCATCTTCTTGTAATCCCAATACGGTCAGAATGATTCTTTTGGTGTCCCCAAATATCTCTTGAGGAGTACGATTACCATCTATGATATAGCAGTTGGGATATGCCTTAGCAAAAGCAAAATAATTTTCACGAACCGTTCTCTCTTTATCCGGATTCTCAAATTTATCAGGCGGTCGGCCAGAATTTTTAGCTCTCTCTACGAATGTCTCTATCGGGATATCATATATCAAAGTGGCATCTGGCCAAATAAAAGGATTCTCTGATGCTTTAAAAACTTGTTCTTGAATTTCCATCAGTGGCGCAAAATCATCATTTGAATTGGCCCCAAAGACAACAGACACAGGTCCCCTATCTGCTAACACATGCCTGCCCCCTGAAAGCCATGGGATAATTCTGTTTTTAT
>CAYSDF010000008.1:0-22651 GCA_964429675.1 uncultured Candidatus Saccharibacteria bacterium | reverse complement strand
GATTCGTTGCCATGCCACTCCAGGAAGGATAAAAATGGCTTGGGGTCTTTTGGCTGATCGTGGGAGACTCAAGTGCCAGCTCCATTCTGAATTTCTGACCATCTCGCGACGTTAGTACAACTATCCAATGTTTTAGAGCATTTTTCTGGGCACCATTTGAGATGACCCGGAACGGCCGCCCGAATGGGAGCCGCATGGCCGGGTCAGAGATTCTCAAATGGTCTGATAAAATGCCTAAAACATTGGTTTAGTTGTTAACGGAGTCGGGCGGTCAGAAATTTAGAGTGGGCTGGCGGTAGCTACGAGGAGAGCGATGAAAATGGGAGTGGGGGTTTTGGGCTCAAAATGACCCCGGGTTCGATCTGGTGTGCTATAATATAAGTAATGCCATCGATATTGCACAGCGCGGGATTAATCGCTCTTGGCCTATTACCAAGCTTGATATGGCTTGTCTTTTATTTCCGCGAGGATTGCCATCCCGAGCCAAAGAACCTCATCGCCCGAGCCTTTCTGATGGGCATCATTATCTCCCCCATCGCCATAATCCTCCAATACGCTTTTGTAGAAATCGCTTCGCATTTTTATACTCAAACACTAGCCTCAAAAAGTCCCGGATTCTTTCTCTGGTCAGCTTTTGTCGAGGAGTTTATAAAATTCTACGCCATAAGACTTACCATAATGAACAACCCAGAATTTGATGAGCCGATTGACGCTATGATTTATATGGTTACTGCTGGTCTTGGCTTTGCTGCTATAGAGAACATACTAATTACCTTCCAAACATTTCCCGATGGCGCGGGAGCAGTTGTAAGCCTCTTGACACTAAGATTTATAGGCGCCACATTGCTTCATGCCCTATCCTCGGCCCTACTAGGCTATTTTCTTGCTATGGCCTGGTTCTTCCAAAACCATCATAAAAAACTGCTTATAATCGGTCTGTGTATAGCAACAATGTTCCACTTTACATTCAACATGATCATCGCTTCTTTTGAAAACCAAATTAATGCCTTAGTATATACCACATCACTTCTTCTTATGATGTCGTTTCTTGTATCGATACTATTCGATCGGATGCGCGGAAGACATCTGACAAATACCCCTCCCGGAAACACCGCTTAATTATAGTTTTCAAAAATGTTAATATCATATATATGATTTCCGAAGACCAAGATTTTGATATAGAACTGGCAATTAAAAGAACCCCTACCGAAGATGAGGGTCAATTAACCGTGGACATATTTCAAACTGTGACAGATATCGTGGTCCGATCCACAATTGCCGGAGTCGATCCTAACGATATCGATGTGGTTATCACAAAAGATCAAGTCACAATACGAGGGCGCAGAAATCCTGAAGAGGAGATCGATCCTTCTGAGTACTATCATCAGGAAATATATTGGGGACCCTTCTCCAGGTCCATAATCCTCCCCGTCAGTATAAATCCCGACAAATCTAAGGCTTCGATGAAAAATGGCATTCTTATCATCAGGCTTCCTAAGCTAATCAGATAGCCGACCGATAACAACTTATGAAATTTTTTAAATTCCCAAGCGGCCGCCTTAGCCATCTCCATATTCTGTCTTTCTCATTCATAATAGCCGCTGGTTTTTATCTTGGATTTATTTTAAAAACAGCCTATCTTCCTCATAACACTGAAATAGTTGAATTAAAAAGTTTCAGCGCCTTGATTCAGGCGGCTACTGCCAAAAACTTAGAACTCAAAACCGATAAAGCAACTTTTACAGTGTCGCCGGACACACTGGCAGGCTGGGTTGAGGCATACAAAAGAGAATATTCAGGTCAAAGAGATTTGAGACTTTCTAATTCGATGATAGAAAATTATTTGCAGTCCCTCGCTCCTCGTATTAATGTTGACCCCGTTAATGCAAAATTTACATTCAAAGATAATAAGGCCCAGGTCTTCGTGGCTCCTATTAACGGAAAAGAACTGGATATTCACCAGTCAGCCGGCAATATAATGACTGCCATTATGGCCGAGAAAGGCTTTGCCCAGCTAGCCATAAATAATATTGACCCAGAGATAACCCTTGAGAAAGTAAATGACCTTGGTATTACTACACTTTTGGGTCGGGGTGAGTCAGATTATGGTAGGTCACCAATGGCAAGAATCCATAATATCAAAGTAGGCATGTCGAAATTCAACGGTATAATACTCAATCCAGGAGAAGAATTTTCATTCAATAAAATCCTCGGAAGCGTTGAGGAGGCAGATGGATATCAACCCGAGCTGGTAATAAAAGATGGTCGGCTTATCAAGGAATATGGGGGCGGGCTATGCCAAGTATCTACGACAGTATTCAGGGCGGCAATACTCAGCGGGCTTCCCATAATAGAGCGACATCCCCATTTCTTCCCCGTCCACTACTACAACCCCCAGGGATTTGATTCGACGATATATCCCGGAGTTGTTGATCTAAAGTTCGTAAATAACACTCCAGCCCATATATTAATCCAGACAAAACTTACCGGCAGTAAACTAAATGTCGAGGTATACGGCTCAGACGACGGTAGGGTAGTAAAAATGGACGGGCCCTACCAGTATGCCCAGAAGGCCAACGGCGCATTAAAAGCCTACTTCACAAGAACTATCGCCTATGGCGATAAGACCGAGACCCAAAGATTCGATTCTAATTATAGTCCCCCTCCCAAATCTCCATTAGTAAAGAATCCTTTGGAATAATATTGGTGCCGAGAGCGGGATTTGAACCCGCATGCTCTTGCGAGCGCTAGCTCCTAAAGCTAGTGTGTCTGCCAGTTTCACCACCTCGGCGATATTCAATTCCCTGCCTGCCGGCAGGCAGGCGCCACGAGGGCAAACTATAAGTATTCTACCCTAAACATTAAATTTAACAAAAACTAATCCCGCCTAGGCGGGATTAGTTTTATGTACACATAAGTTGCCTAAAACTATGTAAAGAACGTTCTAGCAACTAAGTTGGCTAAGGTTTGCATGATAATACCTACGGCCAAGATAATTAATGCACCGATGATACCATTTACAATAGTAGATTTGGCGCTTCCTGCCTTAGAAGAATCATCTCCAGCCATAACATATCTGATACCTCCCCAAACAATGAATATGACGGCTACGATAACGGCTATAGCGATAAGGAACTGAGCCACATCTACAATTCTTTGCTCAACCTCAGTAAGAGTTAATCCCTGCGATGATGCAACCGGATTGGTTGGAACAGGCAACTGAGCCATGGCCAAAAAAGGCATTAAAATCACCGCTGTTGTTAATGAAATCTGGGCAATCTTGTTTAATTTCATAAAGACACCTCCTTTCTCGGAGAGGGCCCCTAATATAGTCGCCCGCGAGGGGCCCATTGCAACACCCTGTCTGACCTGCTTCCGAGAGAGGCAATGGGGAGACGCGTCGGCGACTAATAGGGTCTCTGTCTTAATAACTACTGATCATTATATTTTACATCATATCTCCGCCAAACAAAAATCAACCCGGATAGGTTGATTTTTGTTAATATTATTAAAACTATGTAAAGAACGTTCTAGCAACTAAGTTGGCTAAGGTTTGCATGATAATACCTACGGCCAAGATAATTAATGCACCGATGATACCATTTACAATAGTAGATTTGGCGCTTCCTGCCTTAGAAGAATCATCTCCAGCCATAACATATCTGATACCTCCCCAAACAATGAATATGACGGCTACGATAACGGCTATAGCGATAAGGAACTGAGCCACATCTACAATTCTTTGCTCAACCTCAGTAAGAGTTAATCCCTGCGATGATGCAACCGGATTGGTTGGAACAGGCAACTGAGCCATGGCCAAAAAAGGCATTAAAATCACCGCTGTTGTTAATGAAATCTGGGCAATCTTGTTTAATTTCATAAAGACACCTCCTCTCAAATGACACGAATGGGGCTAAATAGCCCGTATCCATGTATGTTTTAAAATTTTAGCTATACTCTACATTTTACTGTCTATGGCCAACCATTGCAACAAGGCCTGTTGGTAACTTTAGGAGCTCACAACACTGAATATACTAGAATATCTTACTTAAATCTCCTTCTCCTATCAATTGCAATGTGGCTATAATACTGCCTACACCAAATATAATGAGGGAGCCGATAAGGGCAGTTTTAAGCATCTGTTTAGCGTCACTGACTTTCTTAGAGTCGGAACCTGCCATTACATAGGAAACGCCCGCCCAAACCAGGAAGATAACAGCGCTGGCAGCCCCGGCGAACATAAGAAATTCGGCTATATTATTAATAGCCCCTGCTAAAGTTCCTAGTGTTACCGGAGTTCCCGTAGGGATGGAAACGCCCTGAGCCATCGACATGCCCGCCCAGCCAAAAGTGGCCAGCGACATAATGATACTTTTTAAATATTTATGCATATAACTTAACTAGAAGAAGGCATTAGGATTCTGGATAAAGATCTGTATTGTAGCCAGGATTGTTCCTACTCCAAATATAATAAGCCCCCCTATTACGCCCTGCTTCAATCTGTCTTTAGCAGCTTTTACCTTCGCCTGATCAGCACCAGCAGATGTATAGGTTATTCCAGCCCAGATGATAAATATAACCACCACCACCACACTGGTAAAGATCAAAAATTGTGCAAAGTTATTAATTAACTGAGCAAAATCAGAGCCAGTAAGAGTATTACCAGCTGGCTGATTAGGACAATACGTAACGCCATTAGGCCCCGTATAGCAATTAGATGCCATAGCAAGACCTCCGATCGCTAACAGAGCTGACGCGACAGCAGAACCGAACAGAAACTTTTTCATATGAATATTTTTATCAATTATTCTATCTCCTACTTAATTTAAAATAGCAGGCCATATATAATTGATAGCTTATTAAATTATTTAAACTAAGAACACGTAAGGGAAAAAGAAAGGAATGTGCCAAGGTCTGCGTCCGAGACACCCAATGCACTGGCAACGCTGCGGATTATTGTATACACGGCAAATATAACTAGGGCCCCTACCAATCCCCACTTCAAAGCCTGATTGGCGGTATTTAACTCACTTGGATTACCTCGACTCTTGAAATACAGAAATGCATATACAATTATACCGCACAGAATAATAACTATTGCTGTCTTTGAAATCCAGCACGTTACTCCTACTATTATAGCAAGTACCCCCTCGATTGTTAAGTCTTGCCCGGGAGCCCCGCTAAGATTCCCGTTAAACAAGTTGACTGCTGCATAGCCGGAAAGAACCGGAAAAAGACCTCCGATAAAGGCTCCGACAAATAGCAAGCAATTTTTGATGGTTATCTTATATTTACTCATAACTAGCAGCCAGCCACAGGAATTTTAAGGATACTTCCGATAAGACAACTAAATCCTACATTAACAAGTATAATAGCAAGTCCTATAACTGCATACAACAAGACTCTTTTGGCTTTAGATACCTTCTGAGGATCTCCCTTAGCCAATATAAACAATATTCCGGCATATATTATCATGGCTACAACAATTGGAGCAGCGAGACGATACAGCCAATATAAGAGGGTGTTTAAGAGATCATTTATAGTCTGGGTTCCTAATGGGTTACTAAACGTAAGCGGGAAAAAGCTATTAGTACCTACTGGGGTCTGAACGTTAACAGTTACGCTATTAGATACTGAGCCGCCCGAACCGGAGCAATTAATAATATATGTCTGGTCTGTTGTCAGTACGCCAGTTGATTGAGTTCCGGAAGTACCAGACCAGCCAGCTGGTGAAATTGTGCAAGATGTAGCATTAGAAGAATTCCAACTGATTGTAGCCGAGCTACCACTATTTATAATGCAAGGATTTACACTGTTACAGTATATAAACGCTGTTGGCATAGCTGGGACTATCGGTGTCGGGGTTGGCGTAGGGGTAATTATTGGGCTGGGGGTTGGGGTTGGAGTGGGCGTAGGAGTAGGTGTTGGTGTTGGGGTTGGGGTTGGAGTAGGTGTCGGAGTAGGGACTGGTGTTGATGTGGGAGTCGGAGTAGGAGCAGGGGCGACATTAACTGTAACATCCTGTAGAAATGTCCCGCCAGGACCAGAACAACTAAGCGTGTAAACGGTTGTAGATGTTAAACTACCAGTCGGTTGAGAGCCGGAAGTGGTATTCCAGCCCGGAGGCGAGACGACGCAATAAGAAGTGTTGGTAGAACTCCATGAAATATTAGCCGATGTATTATAAGCAATACTGCAAGAGCCGGCAGAACCATTGCAGTTTATATTACCAGTTGGAGGCGGGGCCCCGATAATTAAAGTATTAGTGGAGAGTGCGGAGGCGTAAGGAATTAGATTCCCGCTGGGATCATAGATGCCGTATAGCATGAACTTATATCTTCCGTTAGTAAGGCCTAGGTTGTTAGGAATCCAGTTCAGATATAACTGCCAAGTTCGGACTGTGGCTGATCGCATCTGAGGGCCCAAGATTAGACTTCCCTGAACTCCTCCATATCTGGTAAACCCCGTATCATCCCACACCCAGAACAAGGCCGTATAACCGACGCAAACGTTCGGTCCTTCTACGGATATTTTCTCTATGGCATTGCCATTATTATAGACGTCTGTAAAAGCTGGAGTAGTATCAATTTGAAATCCAGGAGGTAAATCTCCCCAAAACTTATAATTTGGCTCTGGGATTGCTCCGTCATCGCAATTAACAGTCTGCTGAGCACTAGCACTATTAATCCT
This sequence comes from uncultured Candidatus Saccharibacteria bacterium, assembly GCA_964429675.1. Taxonomy (GTDB): domain Bacteria; phylum Patescibacteriota; class Minisyncoccia; order 2-02-FULL-40-12; family GWA2-44-9; genus GWA2-44-9. The sequence goes on along the minus strand of CAYSDF010000008.1, from coordinate 15,961 downwards.
GGCTCCGTAGAAACCAGAGATCACTATAAGTAGGGTGATAACAAGTAATATTTTCTTCATTTAATTAGCCTAGAATGCTTTGAATCAAAACTATAAATCCCTTGCCGATAAGTACTATTGCCAATCCAATAATAGTATACCACAACAGCCTTTTACCTTCTTGAACACCGCCCGGATTACCCCGGGACGTAACGAATCTAAAACCGGCATAAATAAAGAGGCCTACTGCAATAGGAATGACTATATTAAATATCCAGTTGGCTATAAGGAGGCCCACCGCCAGAACATTGTTGGGGTTCCCGATTACAGGATTTGTAATTCCAAAGTTAACATTCTGATCGGTACCATTATTTGAATTAATGATAAATCCTGAATCCCCACTTAAATTCTCTATTGTTATCCAGGAAGAACTAACTAATCCCCCGCCGACATAAGTATCGCAGTCGGCCGAGGCTAGAAAACTTATAAAACGTGGGTTGCCGACTGGAGAAATATTCTGAGTAAAATCCAAGACAACAGGGCTACCGGCAACCGGCCACAAGCTTGATCCAGTTTTTATCAATCTATAAAAATCCCCCTGCGAATCCTGATATCTACTTTCAACGCTCCACAGGAAGCTCCCGTTCGGGCATTGCGATAAGACACTTGAGCTGAAACTCAATTTAAAATTAAGATCAGCAGGCACAGAAGCAACTTGAGAAGGGACGACCTTAAAATACACTGCTATGGAGGGGGGATATTGAGCATGAACAAACGAGAAAAAGAAGGCTGATAATGCTAATAACATTATGATTAGTTTATTCATCAGCTATATTAGTTGACGGGTGGAGGAGGCAACGGAGAAGAATTAGAAGAATCTGAGGACATAGCGGCTGACTTTTTATTTTTCCACCACTTCCATCCGAACCAGGCAACGGCAACAGCAGCAAGACCAGCCACGACATATGTCAAAATACTAACTAAACCGGAGTTGCCGCCTGAGGCACTAACTGGCGGAAGATTCTTATTCGTAATTGTGCTAGCGATAGGTACCGAGGTCGCTTTTGCAGAACAATCATTTGGACAAGTCTTCTGATTTTCTCCGGTAGCCACATCACAAGCGCCATTATCATTGCAGAACGAACTGTCACTTACAAAGATAGAAAGAATTTGCTTTCCTGTATTATCCAGAAAATTTACCTTAAGCGCATCTGCGGCATAAGGAGCGCTAACCGATATCTTTCCTTTCGTAAAAGTAGGGTTACCTTTTTGAGGATCGAAGACAAAAGTTGAGATAACAGCGTTTTTGAAGCTAATAACTTCTCCCTTATAGGGCTTAGATGTGGTTATTACTTCGGGAGTAAATTTCTGAGCAACGACATCGTATTTAATCTGAAAGTCACGATCAGCAAATAGCTGGCCGTTGTCGTAGTATAAGTGAAATACATAACTTAGGCTGCCAATATCGGCATTTGGATCAGGCTTTGCAGCAAAAGCTATTGTTGATACGAACGAAGCGATGATTGCACTAGCGATTATAAATTTTTTCATTTTTTGACTGCTATATTGAAAATAATAATTTCAGATACGGCAGTAGTTATTTTTAATTATTATTATGTTGTTGGGAATGGGCATTGAATTGTATTCCAGTTTTGAATATTACCGCCCGATAAACTGACAATCACCGTATTAGTTATCAGCCAAGCAGTAAGAATAATAATTATCCCCATAGTCGTACTCCACATTATACTCTTCCCCCGGCTGACCATACCCGGACTTGCTCCGCCCAAAAGAATAAAGAATCCTCCGACGATATACAAAAGAGTGCCCACAACAGGCAAAACTCCGAGAGTAACAAAGTCTATAAGATTCTGAACCAGCAGAAGAAGTGCGCAGTAACCCTGGAATTGTGGATCATCACAGGGCGCTTGTTTATTTCCATATTTGTCTAATCCCCCACAGGGAACAATAGGGTCTCCCCAAGTCCAACCAGCAAAAGCCGGTGCAGCTACAGAAGAAATAACAATAAACATGAAAGCAAATAACAATAATTTCTTTTTTGTAATTTGTAATTTGTAATTTGTAATTTGCATCGCTATTGTTTCTGCATTAAAACATTCACCTGAGACTCAGCATTTCTTATGGCATTCACCAATGAGGACCGGCCGTAATTAACATCGTCTATCATATTAGCGAATATGCCCTCAATAGCGACTTCGTCAACCTGGTACCAAGATTTGGCCGATAGAGACTGCACGGAGAAGACACCCAACCTGGGATCAGTTCTCTGGACATCAATAATATCGCGTCGAGCCGCTGGTCTTAATGTTTGAGCAAGATATTGAAGGGACCCGTTCTTAGAGGCCAGGTAATTGATAAACTCCCAGGCAGCGGTTTTACTTTTAGAACCCTGAGACACCGCCGCAGCCCAATAATCGGCATAATTAGTGGCATCGGTACTTGAGACCTGAGGCATCGCAGCAACGGTGAAATTGAGTCTTGGGTCTTTTGATTGAAGAACTCCAATCTCATGGGAATAGTTGAACATCATCGCCACACCACCCTCAACGAAAGCATCGACTGAATAATGCTGGCTATCATTCCAGGTATAAACCTTCTTTAATGGGTTGGCGAAATCAACATAATACTGCAACGCATTCTCTCCCGTTCTTTGCGTATTCACGGGCCTTGAAAATGAAGCATTGGTATTGCCGGCATTAGTCATCATAGTTCCGTTTTGCATCATTAGAAGCATCAGGATATCCGTCGATCGGTTTATATTTTTGGCTGTCCCTATGGCTGCGCCGGCCTGGGTAATGTTGCCGGATTTATCAAATTTAGTGAGTAACTCCACGTCTTGATTAAATTCTTCCCAATTTGAGGGCGGCCTAGTGATACCGGCGCTGTTTAGAAGATCCTTATTGTAATAAAGAGCCAGGCTATCTACATAGAAAGGCATGGCATAGATTTTACTCTGATAAACCAGGTCATTATAAGCAACATCAACAAACTGAGTCTTAAAATCAGTTATATTCATGAATCCCTCCGGATTCTTCTTGGTCGGCTCTGGCTGGGGACTTAATTTGTTGCGGTGCTTGGCCAGCCAGGTATTATGAATTAAAAATATATCTGGACCGGTTCCGGCAGCAAGGGCATCAATCAAATTTTTCTCATAATCCTGATATGAAAACTCTTTATAACTAATCTTGATGGCGCTATTCTGAGTGCCAAATTGCTTTATAACATTATCGAAGTCTTTCTTTTGATCAAAGACTCCCCAGAATTCCAGCGTTGTCTTCTGGGGCTGAGTCTTAATACTGGCTAAAACCCAAATAATAGTTGCAAAAAATACAAAAACAATTATTCCGATTAGAACATAGAACAGCCGGTTGGATGTTGTGAATTTGGAAAGTATCATTCTATTTTTTAACTAACATGATGCCGAAATGGAAATCGCCGGCATCTATATTTTTTACAAATGAGAAGCCTTCCTTTTCGACTAATGATCTTAGGTCACTCTCGCCTATCCTTAAACTGTCAGGAGGACCAAATCCGTTAACTCCTTTTTTCCAATCAAGAATTATTATCCGTCCACCTTTCTTTAAAATTCTGGTTGACTCTTTTAATATCCCGTCCTTCTTAGTCGATTGAAATAATATATTGGCCAATAAAACAATGTCCTGAGAATCATTAGGCAGACTGGAACTTCCCAGTATCTCAAGGTTGGTCCTAATTGTCTGAATATTGGTTAATTTTTCCTCGGACGCCTTGGCACTGACACTATCTAGGGCATTATCCATTATATCTAAGGCGTACACTTTTCCGGCTTCCCCCACCTTATGGCCGATTATAACAGCAAAAAATCCTGCGCCACAGCCAAAGTCGGCAACACTCATCCCTTCTCTTATATCAAAGTTGCTGGAGACGAGATCAGGATTCAAAAAACTGCCGGCACCTATCGGTTTTCTTAAACTAGAAATAGGCAGATTAGTTGCCTCCATATCTATATATTTTAACACACAAAAAAGAGCCTAAAAATAATAGTTATCCACCCCACACATAAATAGCCCCGCTTAGCGGGGCTATTTATGTGTGGGGCTATTTCTTAGACAGTTCTACAATAGTACTTTTAACAAACTTGATAATATCGTAACGGCTTACAAGGCCGAGTATTTTCCTGTTGTCATCTACTATAGGTATGGGGTTTATCCTGTGATGCTCGCTGAAAGCTTTTACAACCTCCTCGATCGGCGCATCTTCACCCAGCACAAATGGTTCTGTATTCATAACTTCCTTTACTTTCATGTTTAAAATTCTATCCAGATCCTCTTTCATCGCCCCCTTATAGAAATCGGGGTTATCGGCTGATCTTTTAAGGGCCGGTATATGTATAGAGGTTCCCGCTACAATTATGTCAAACTCAGTTAGAATACCGATAAGAACACCATCTTGATCAATAACAGGCAGGCCATTGAACCCATGCCCCAATAAAATATCGATCGCCTCCCTTAATAAAGTATCGGGGCTGATCGTAGTGACTTTCTTTGTCATTATGTCTTTTGCGTAGTCCATATGAATTTAATTATACCAGCTGAAAAAATTAAGCAAAGCCCGGACAGTTCAAAACTAAACAAGCACCACTGATGCCAACTTATCGCCTCCATCTAATTTCATGACTCTGACGCCCTGAGTTGCCCTGCCCAAGATTGAAACACTATCAACAGAAGTACGTATTACCTGTCCTTTTCTGGAAAGAGCGATCAACTCCTTGTTTTCTTCTGAGGTTACGTGAGCTGAAACAAGTTTTCCTGTCTTTGGAGTAATTTTAGCAGTCATAATCCCCCGTCCGCCGCGATTCTGGACTTTATAGAACTTAAGATCGGTTCTTTTACCGTAACCATTTTCCATTACTACCATAATCTGCAGGCCTTTCTCGACACCGGATGGCACCACATCGGCTCCGACAACTCTTTCATCTTTCTCAAGTCTTATGCCTATTACACCGGATGCTCCTCTTCCCATGGGCCTGACGTCCTTCTCTTTGAATCTAATCGCATTGCCTCCGGATGTAACAAGCATGAGCTGATCACTGCCGGATGTAGGCAATACCCAACCCAACTCGTCGTTACTCTTTAATTTAATAGCGGCAATACCGCTTTTTCTTACCTGAGAGAAAACATCCATATCAACTTTCTTAATCACCCCGCTGGCAGTAGCCATAAAAAGATACATCCCTTTTTGATCTTTAGGTATCGGGACAACGGCAGTTATAGTATCGGTCGGCGATACTTGAAGAAAATTAACAATCGCCTTGCCCTTTGATTGGCGGGATGCTTCCGGAACTTCATAGCCTTTTGTTTGGAAAACTTTTCCGGAATTAGTAAAGAAAAGAATGTTGTCATGGGTATTGGCAAGAAAAAATTGGGAAACCACATCTTCTTCTTTTGTTTCAATTCCAATAAGACCTTTGCCTCCGCGCTTTTGAGCTTTCAGAGTATCCGGTGGCATTCTCTTAATATATCCGCCACGAGTAAGCATAAATAAGGAGTCCTCCTCGGGCATAAGCTCATCTTCTCCAATCTCTTTCAATGCTGACTTAACCACCTTAGTTCTTCTTTCATCACCAAACTTCTGCCTTATTTCATTAAACTCATCTTTAATAACTCCCATGATCTTCTTAGGGCTGGCCAGCAATGATTCCAAGTAAGCAATGAGGTTCATCTTTTCCTTGAGCTCATCGGTGATTTTCTTCCTCTCAAGCCCAGCTAGCGCCTGAAGCCTCATCTCTAAAATCGCGGCGGCCTGTTTATCTGAAAACTTAAACCTTTTAATCAAATTAACGGAGGCATCATCGCGTGACTCAGATGACTTGATGATCTTTATGATTTCGTCTATGTGATCCAGCGCCTTTTTTAATCCTTCCAAGATATGGGCCCGATCTTTGGCTTTTTGAAGATCAAATTTAGTTCGGCGGATTATAACTTGCCGGCGATGCTCAATGAATTTTTCCAACAACGACTTCAGGCCTAAAATCTGGGGCTGAATACCGTCTACCAGACCCATCATATTAAAATGGAATGCTTTCTGAAGCTCAGTATATTTAAAAAGCTGATTCAAGACTTTTCTCGGAAATGCATCTTGCTTCAAATCAATCGCCACCCTCAATCCTTCTTTGTCCGATTCATCTCTTATGTCCTTGATGCCGTCTATTTTCTTTTCTTTTACTAAATCTGCTATTTTAATAATAAGTTCGGCTTTATTTACCTGATAAGGAATCTCGCTGATGATTATCTGAAAGGCTTTTTTACCCTCAACAATGTCTGCTTTTCCTCTTATAATTACCGGGCCACGGCCGGTTGCGTAGGCATTAACAATATCCTTCTCATTATATATGACTCCGCCGGTTGGAAAATCCGGACCCTTAACAAACTGCAGGAGATCGTTTACATCTGCATCCTGATTATCGATAAGATGCATCGAAGCATCGAGCACCTCGCCCAGATTGTGCGGAGGAATATTGGTAGCCATACCTACGGCGATTCCCATTGATCCGTTGATAAGAAGATTCGGGATTTTGGATGGAAGGACCGATGGCTCTTGCGATGAGCCGTCATAATTGTCTCTGAAATCAATAGTATTTTTATCTATATCAGCTATTAAAAACTCGCTAATCGGAGCCAGTCTGGCTTCAGTATATCGCATTGCTGCCGGAGAATCTCCGTCAATTGATCCAAAATTTCCCTGGCCATCCACCAATGGATAACGCAAAGAAAAGTCCTGAGCCATTCTGGCCATAGAATCATAAATGGCTGTATCGCCATGAGGATGATAATGGCCCATTGTCTGTCCTACTACCTTGGCTGACTTCTGGTATTTTGCATTGGGCCTTAATCCCATCTCATGCATTGAGTAAAGAATCCTTCGATGGACCGGCTTTAAGCCGTCCCTGACATCAGGCAAGGCACGCTCAACAATAACGCTCATCGCGTATTCGATATAAGAACGCTCCATCTCTCTGGTGATATCTCTTTTCTGAATATTAACTTTTTGAATATCGGTCTTATCCATAAAAAATCATGTAACAAGGATATATCTTCCTGCTACATGATGCTTGTCTTATTATTTATCTCCTGAAAGCGGCAATTCGTAAGCCTTGCCGGTAAAGCTTCCGCTATTATCGGAGTTGTTACTCTTTTTATCAAACACATGGAAAATTTCCAGGGCCGCGGCTTTCATGTTTCCAAGAGTCACTGACAATGAGGCAAATAAGCTGGGTGAGTTATTATTTTTGGAATTAGCGAGATAGGTGGAGTCTTGGGTTGGAGGCTGACGATCCATCATGGTATACAGTTTGGTTTGAAAAGAGTTGTACCAAACCATGCCTACCAAAGATACAGTAGCCACCACACAAAGCCCAAAGGCTACTTGTCTTACGGCTAACGACTGCTTTCTGATCTCTTCGAAAAATTTATTCATCCCGTTAGAGACAGGTTGCGGTCCCGTTAGAAGTAGCCTCGCCGAGGTCCACCCGGACTCGCGCTTCTGGCGCGAGCGAGACTTCTAACGGGACCTTAACCGTGCCTAATTAATTTTACTCCTGTTCCCGTTAATATATTATAGCCACTATTTTTATTTAATAGCTATCTATTATGTCTCTAACGGGATTAAATAGTAAGCATTACTAATTTCATTTCTTCAACCGGCAGTAGCTTCTTCGCTATTTTAAACTTATCGACCTTCTCCGGGGTTAGTCCCACTTCTTTTAAAAACTTATCCGGTCCGTCTACATCGAGATTGAGGTCTTTAAGTTTGTAATGCATGGGAATTACTATCTTAGGCTCTATCTGGCCTATTACTTCCACTGCCTCTTTATAATCAATAGTATACTTTCCGCCAACAGGAATCATCAGAATATCTATATCTCCGATATCTTCAACTTGAGCATCGGTAAGCTTGGCCTGGCCCAAATCACCGAGATGACAAACTGTCATATCTTCGTCCCTGATTACATATATAGTATTGTATCCCCTCTCTTTTCCCTCTTCCTTATCATGATACGACATAATTCCCCGAACATAAACTCCCTGCTTTTCATATTCACCGGGAGTATTTATGACAAAGGCCCCCGGATTCATGCCCCCAAGATTATTATGATCGAAATGATCATGACTAACTAGGACTATATCGTCTTTGATTTTGGGCGGTTTTAATCCTATCTCCTTATCAAAAGGATCGATTAAAATACTTGAATTTTTCGTCTCTAAACGAAAACAACTATGTCCGAACCATGTAATCGTCATGGATATATAATATCATATTAAAACTTATAAATCAAAGCTAAAAAATGAGGTTTTACTCAAGGCCTATTTGCGTTTTTTTATGTTTTAATGTATATTTTCCAAGATGAATCCCGTACGAAGTACACCTTGCGGGTTATCAGGGAGATTTTATAAATAAACATTAATCGTAGTGCCTGGCACCGTACGGTGATAGTCCGTGCTTTGCACTACTTCGTTTGGGATGAATATGATAGTTCCTACACCCATTAAATCAATGAAAGACCTCCTATCCAGGGAGGAGTTTGATTTACCAAAAGTGGGCCAGATTTTAAGCGGGAAAATTATAAGCGTTTCTAAAAATAATATCTTCGTTGATTTAGGCTCCATAGGAATCGGGATAGTTTATCCGGGCCAATTCTACGATAATCCGGAGCGAACCAAGACCCTAAAGCCCGGGGAGATCGTCTCCGCCATTTTAGTAGAATTAGAGAATGACGATGGTTACCGTGAGCTATCCCTGAAAGAAGCTCAACTCACTACGGCTTGGCAGGATATAAGAAATAAAAAAGAGAGTGGAGAAATTATAACCACTTCTATAATCAATATAAATAAGGGGGGGCTTATCGTAGAAGTTAATGGCGTTCAGGGTTTTCTACCCCTCTCTCAATTATCATCCGAGCATTATCCTAAGATTGATGGCGGTGATACGACAAAAATAGTTCAAGTACTGCAAAAATTCAAAGGACAGGAATTTAAAGTTAAGATAATAGACTTTTCAGAAGAAGAAAATAAGTTGATAGTTTCCGAGCGGGCAATCAGAGAAGAGGCAGCTAAAGAAGAGCTGGCTAAGCTAAAAGTGGGTGAGATTGTCGAAGGCGACATAGTAGAGATTACCGACTTCGGCGCTTTCGTCAAATTAAGCGATTCCTTGGATGCTCTTATCCATTCTTCAGAAATAGACTGGAAATTCATAGAGAACCCGCGCGATGTTCTCCATATAGGAGATAAGATCAAAGCAAAAATTGTAAACCTGGATGGCGGCCGAGTGGCGTTGTCACTCAAAGCCCTTAAGGAAGATCCTTGGTTAAAGATAGAAGAGAAGTATCAGGTTGGCCAGAAATTAACCGGTAAAATTCTAAAAATAAAAAGCAATGTAATTTTTGTTGAATTATCTAGCGATATAATCGGTATTCTGCCTGTAACTGAACTGGGCGGCAAGAATCCTTCAGAAATCCTCAGTGTCGGAAAAGAATACGAAATGGCTATCATCAGTATTGACCCTAAAGACCACAAACTACTTCTGACTCTAGAAAAAACTAAAGAAGAGTAAACTAAAAACCGGGCATCTGCCCGGTTTTTAGTTATTCTTAATATCTTCCTTTCTTCCTGGACGGGGTCCTGTCACCGCTTTACCCCATAAATACTCAGATTACTTCCGTCTTGATGGGGTCCCCAATCGGTGCCACCCCTTTTGGTTTCAATTAGTTTTATTTGCCAAAGCCCTGCTCTGATTTTTATCATTTAGAGGCTTGGGAGGAAGACGAATCAGTAATTATTGATTGTTACGAGCTATCCTATAGGAGGCGATAAAAATTGGAGCGGGGCTTTGGCAAATTACATTTCCCTTGCAATACTGTAAAAGTCATGGTATAATCTTATCGCGTACATTTCAAACGAGGTAACCGAATGAGAATAGCGACGATAAATCGGGAGCTCAGATTGGTAGTGGTAAATTTCACCATAAAGACCGATTTGGTCCCAGATGTTATCCCTCTACGGACTACGATTAGCAATCGTAATTATCCGGAATTAGGCAGCCTGGTTTTGCCGTCTACCAAGAACGTCTACCTTCTCACTCTTCTTGAAGGCATCCGTCAGCTGAACGGTGCGGGCGAATACGAACTCGTTCATTGCTGGAAACTCCTCCAGGCCGATCCAAAAAAAATGGATGTGCGGTTTGTATTTTGCCACAAATCACATATTATCGCCGGCAAATTAAATCCTGATTTCGTAGCCAAGCGAGACGAGCTGATCGAGGCCTTCGTCAATATCGCCGACGATAATCTATGGGCAGTTCAGGGTCACCTGAATCCATACTATCTTCCGGATGATAGCACCAGCGGCGATCACGTCCTGATGCTGGATTGCAATAACCGGCAAGCTACGGTTGAGCAATCTGGATATAAGAAGGTCATGACCTACCGGGATGGAAGAGACATTTTCGGCCAAGGCCTTGGCCCTAGAGTGCCGCTGATCGACCTTGCAAAGAAGATGGTCGTAGCCTCCGGAGAGGTCCGCCTAGACAGTTAATTGCCGGAAATACCGGCAAAGCCCCCACATTTTGGGGGCTTGACTTTTTTATACAAAGGAGTATAATTAGCCCTAGAACCTTGATATCGGCTAGGAAAAAGCACCCAGCCCCAGTTTTCCTCATAAGTTATACTTAGCGAGGATTACTAGTCATTAAACTAATACAGCTCAAACTTATTTTTATAATAAACTGGAGCTGGGTGCTCTTTCCTAGCTTACGCGCAGCCGCGCGGGATGTGATGGGGATTCCCCCGGAAGAGCTATTGGCCAGTCAACTGGCCAAGGAGTAGTGTCCATGAAACGCACACAGAAACAGAACGAAGGACTTCGCGTCCTCACGTCCGACCCGACAGTCGCGGACTTCGAGAGGGGCGCCCCGCAAACCGAGGTGCAGCTACCCGTCGTCTTCATCGAGACGGACAGCGACGAGACCAAGTCGTACTTGGCCGGCGTCACGCGCCTGGACTCGCGGAGCCGCAAGACGTCCTTCGGCGCCGTCCTCCTGAACGTCAGGATGGCCGTTGCCAACGGCAGTCTGTCGGTCAGCGGCCGGAAGAACGATGAAGGAGTCGACATCGTCGTCCTGACGAAGTCCGACGTCGACAGCGCGTTGGCGGCCATCGAGGCCCATCGCGCCGCGAACCCGAAGCCGGCGACCAAGTCCGACGCGTCAGACGCGATAGCCTACTCCGAGCAGAACCTCGAATTCCTGGGCAAGAACAACCAGGGAATCGACCTGTCCGGCGCACAGGCCAAGCTGGATGAGGCGCGGGCGCGCTTCATCCAGCTCGCGTTCGAGGACGAGAAGGCCGACTACCGCCCCGTCGTGGCGGCGGCCAAGGAATCATACGTCACTTCCAACGTGACTGTGATCACCTTCCGCGCCAACGAAGTGAGCGGAATGGCCCAGAAGGCCGACCTCGTCGACAAGGTCCAGCCGATCGTCGACAAGGCCCTCGGGCTGATGTCGACTGGCAAGTACAAGGAGGGGCGTCACTTGCTCGAAGACGCGAAGAAGACCCTTTACACGGTAAAGGGTCGGGACTTCTTCCATCCGCGCCCGCAGGCGGAGGAAGGACGCGAGCAGCGCGGTGATCGTGGTCGGCGCCAGGGCTTCGGCTCTGGAAACGTCCGCGGAACGGAGAACGTCCGCTTCGCACGCAGACAGCGGTAATCGTCGCAAGACGGCTACCGGACCTGGATCGGGAGGGGTACAACGTGTACTTCTCCCGTCCGGGTTTTTTTAATACTTAAAAAGCTAGCCAAAACCCTGCTCTGATTTTTATCATTTAGAGGCTTGGGAGGAAGATGAGTCAGTAATTATTGATTGTTACGAGCTATCCTATAGGAGGCGGATAAAAATTGGGGTAGGGCTTTGGATAAGCTAAATACCATATTTTTGCTTGACATATTAGCTAATATATGAGATAATGGAGGGCAAGATACCCGATCATTGAAAACCTATACGAAAATCCCGATTTGAGCCTTTTGGACTCAAATCGGGATTTTCGTATGACACTAGGAGGTGCCACATGTCCCTGTTAGGATCTTTGCCAAATAGCGGAAATTATCTTCTCCAACTAGGTGAGCAGGAAGGCATTGGGGCCACAGCCACATTATTACCGATCGAAGACAAAAAAATTATTATCGACCATGGCGTCGGTTTTTCAAAAAACGGCGAGGTCAAGATCAACAATCGCCCGGCCGGAGACTATCTGATCGACGACAACATCGATCTGATTATCCTCACCCATCGCCATTACGATCATATCGGGGCGATTGCCAGACTCATCTCGCTTCATCCTGAAGCCGAAGTGGTGATGAGCCACAAGGTTCATGAATTAGGAACCATCATTCTACAGGATTCCTACAAAATCCAGCAGGGCGAACGGCGCAAGGCAGAATTAGCCGGTCTTGCAATGCCGGAAGAAATTGTGAGCCTCGAAGATATCGAGCTATTCAAAAATCTGCCCGAAGATGGCGGAACAATCATCGAAGACAACGTCTGGCTCGAACCACATCCAATGTGGGAGAGCTGGAAACTTGGTTTTCATCATTCCGGCCATGACACAGGATCATTGATGGTCTTCATCAAGACTCCTTCAGGCGATCGTATCGTTTATACCGGCGACATCGCCAGCCATGACCAAAAAATAGTCAAAGGCGTGATGATGCCTGATCAAGAATTTCTCGGTGATTTTTTCACCGGTAATGGCAAGACCATCATGGTTACCGAGGCCACCAACGGCAATCGGCCGATGACGGAGACGCCCGATCAGGTCGAGGCCAAGATGCTTGCGACAACTAAGCGGGTTATCGAAAGAGGGGGCATTGCTTTTTATCCGGCGTTTGCGGGCAATCGTTGCTCCAATGACGTCTGGTCGCTTTGCGAGGCCGGCATTCTGACAGTCCTTGACGGATTGGCCTGCAAATTTATCAGGACTGAGGTTCCTGAAACATTGGTTGATCGTTGGGTCAAGGAAGGCCTTCTGATCATTGTTAATACCGGGGACAAAAAGAAGGACCGCGAACTGCGCGAAGCAGTTGTTCGCGGAGACTTGGGTCCTTGCGCCATCGTTACTTCATCAGCAACGATGGAGAAGGGCCATGCCCCATGGTACGGCACCAAACTGCTGGACAATCCGCTGAACTCCCTTATCTTTACGGGCCATATGTTTGAAGGTTCTATCGGAGAACAAATCCGGACCGATGCCCTAATCGAGCGAGGACGAACGATCAAGCTCGAAGTATTCGTCGGCCAGGGACGGGAAAGCCGCTTAGAAAAGGTCCCTGTCAACGTCCGCTGCGACGTTCACCATTTCAACCGCTCGTCCCATGATTTTCAGGGCGGACTGGTTGAGCGGATTCGCCTGGTCCAACCAGACCACTTGATCGTCCATCATTGCAAGGACGAAGGCTACAATGGTTTGGTGAACGCGGTCATTGCGGACCCGGACATTAAAACGCCAAAGATTTCACGGGCGACACATCTCACGCCCATTGAGTTATAGATAATTAAGGGGAGCCAGGTGGCTCCCCTATTTTATTTGACAAATACTATAAATAATGAGATAATGCTGCCAAGGAGGTGTTCAACATGAACGCCACGAAAGAGTTCGTTGATAAGACGGAGAATGACGAGGGTGTCAAAACCACCCACACCATCATGGCTATTGCCATCGATTTCGATCAGGTTACATCTGATCCGGGCAAGTCCCGAGCCAATGAGATCCGCTTTCTGACGGTAAAGAATCTCAAGCCGTCCAGAAAAAGTAAGGAGCAAAAACCGGGCGGGGTCGGATGCGTAGCGGGTGGAGTTGAGGGCGGGTTCGGCGAATCCAAAACAGCTGAGACGCTCGAGCATGCCGCCCTAAGAGAAGTGGCCGATGAGTCCGGGTACAGGGTCGTAAAGCAATTCGGCGAATTATTCCAAGAGGAGAAACGCCAAGTTAGAAACATAATCCACGTTCACCTTGTGGAGGTCGACAGCGGATATGTCGGAAAGGTTAGAGAGACAGACGAGGTGGACCGGAATTGGGATAATTGGATTAGTCTGCGGCAATTTTTTGAAATGCCCTACGCTGCGGCAAGAGATGGTACCCAGATAAATCCGGACGGCGTTTATTTTTCACACGTCCGGAGATTTGTCAAAGCCCTTAATAAACTCCTTATCTTCGACATCGAAGATTTGCCAAAGACGGCCCTCCCCTGGGTAGAAGAACACGGGAGCGATCTGTCATCGGCAATTAACGACTTGCTCGATGATGGGCTGATTAAATTCAAAAGCCTTAGAGAAGGCGATGATCCTCAGTTCGTCTTGCCAGAGAGAAATAGATAATAACGGCGGGACCTATTTGCGCCTCCCACACTCGGGAGGCGCTTTGTTTTACCCCTTGAAAAAAACTGAAATATAAACTATAATAATTTGAACATGAGTCCCCACACTCAGTCAGGATTTGCGGGTATCTATTTGACTGAGCATAGGGACATACAACGTTTAACATAAGTCCTGATAAATTTCCTCAACCGCATGAGAAATATATCCTGACTGAGTGTGGGGATGAGACTATTAATTCGCTATATAGCTATTGTATTTTTAATAATGCTTGCAGGGGCAGTTTTAATTGTGGCCCTAGAATCTCCAGCCAAAAATACTACTACCATTTCTTTGTCTGATCTAGCTACCAAAATAAACGCCGGTGAAGTCAGCGAGGTGGCAGTTCGGGGTGATAATCTAGATATTAAACTTAAGAATAATGACCAGCTTACGGCAAAAAAAGAGCCGGGAATCTCTGTATTTGAGACACTGCTCAGCCTAGGAGCTGATAAGCAAAAAATGGCAGAAACAAAGATAACCGTGCAAGATCCCTCCGGGGCGATGGTTATTTTATCTGATCTTCTTCCGGCGATATTACCGTTTATACTGATAGTTTTTATTTTTTGGTTTATGTTCCGGCAAGCCCAGAAAGGATCTATGCAGGCATTTTCTTTCGGGAAATCCAGGGCTAAATTAGCCGGCTCTGGAAACGGTTCTAAAAAATTCAGGTTCAAAGATGTCGCCGGATTAACAGAGGCAAAGGAGGAAATTTCCGAGGTAGTAGAATTCCTGAAAGATCCGGCTAAATTTCATAAGCTCGGCGCAAGAATTCCCCGAGGGATACTTTTAATCGGCTCTCCAGGTACGGGCAAAACCTTACTGGCTAAGGCGGTTGCCAATGAGGCTAATGTTCCATTTTACTTTGTTTCCGGTTCAGAATTCGTCGAAATGTTTGTAGGAGTCGGGGCCAACAGAG
Source organism: uncultured Candidatus Saccharibacteria bacterium (assembly GCA_964429675.1). Classification (GTDB taxonomy): domain Bacteria; phylum Patescibacteriota; class Minisyncoccia; order 2-02-FULL-40-12; family GWA2-44-9; genus GWA2-44-9. The sequence goes on along the minus strand of CAYSDF010000008.1, from coordinate 600 downwards.
TCCGGGATACTTTTGAAACAGCCAAGAAGACATCTCCTTCGATTATATTCGTAGACGAGATAGATGCCGTAGGCAGACATCGAGGCGCTGGTCTTGGAGGGGGTCATGATGAAAGGGAACAGACTCTAAACCAGATTTTAGTAGAGATGGACGGCTTTGATACTAATGATGCGGTTATAGTCTTAGCGGCGACAAACAGACCTGACATATTAGATCCGGCCCTATTAAGGCCCGGACGATTTGACCGAAGAATCACGCTAGACGAGCCCTCCATGAAAGATCGGATAGAAGTATTAAAAATACATACGGTAGACAAACCCCTGGCCAAGGCCACAGATCTTAAGCAAGTTGCCGAAAGGACGCCGGGATTTTCAGGTGCTGATTTGGCTAATCTTGTAAATGAGGCTGCTATACTAGCTGCCAGAAAAAACCAAACCCAGATAACTCAGGAGGATTTATTGCAATCAATTGAGAAGGTCATGATGGGACCTGAGCGCCGATCTCATGCTTTTTCTAAAAAAGAGAAAGAAATAGCCGCATATCATGCGGCCGGACACGCAATTGCCGTCGCCTCTCTCCCCTACACAGACCCAGTTCATA
>CAYSDF010000007.1:0-23295 GCA_964429675.1 uncultured Candidatus Saccharibacteria bacterium | reverse complement strand
TGTCTAGCTCAAGATCGGACATTATTTTTTTGACAAGGCCAAGCTGGTCATCGCTGTCAAAAATATTGAAGTGTCGGCTATAACCCAGACGCTCTATCTCATTTCTTAGTATTCTGACGCAGATTGAGTGGAAGGTTCCGATAGTAGGCAGTAACTGTCTCAATTGAGGTTTAACCTCAATTGAGAGGTTTGTAATTCGTTCGCGCATCTCCTGAGCGGCCTTATTGGTAAAGGTAACGGCCAGGATGCTGTCTGCTTTGATACCTTGAGAAATCAAAAAAGCGACTCTATGGGTCAAACACCTTGTCTTCCCCGATCCAGGCCCGGAAATAACCAAAACTGGCCCGTCTACAATCTTTACGGCTTCGATCTGTTTATCATTTAGATTTTCTAAGATTTTCTCCTGTGGTATCATTAAAGTGTAGCTTTTATTGGAGTTCTCGTATGGCGACTATATTCATTAAATACATTTATTGGCATTTTACCATAGCTCCCGGCCAAATCCTCATCATAATGAACAATTATGCCAAGTCGACTTGGCATAAGTTTTTAATCGGCAAACATTTCAAGACTTTGTTTGCTCCTTGGCATCGCCAGGAACCGTCTCAGTTGGCCAGCGCAAAAAGTAAAAATTTTGGGGATAAGATACTCGATTCAATTATAGACGCATATATAAGGCTGATTGCTGCTGTCATCAGATTATGTGTGATAACTGCCGGCCTCATCATGGAAGCGGCCACATATATAGGGTCTCTTATTTTTCTTGGATTGTGGCTAATCTGGCCGCTGGCCGCTTTAGTATGCGTAATTTATGGACTCGGTTTTCTTCTTTAGAATATGAATTTTGATTTAAAAAAATCTCAAATATACAATGCCGTTGTCTTCTATCGCCTTTTTCCTGTAGGGCTGCTTAAATTTTGCAGAGTCTTTTGCATAGGATTGGGATCACTAATGCTAGTGCTGTTCGGCGTTAAAAATCTGATAGAAAATCTGACAACTTTTAAAGTTAATTTTTATCTTACCTCACAAGCCCTTGCCGGCTGGTCGTTTATTTTATTACCTTTGGGTTTTTCAGTCCTGTTTTTTGAAATTTTCGGCAGATATTATCTGCGATATCCAGTAATTCGGGATAACGATAATGTCGCAGAATTGCTGGAGTTTGAGGCGGCCGACGTGTTCGACAGAGCCTTTGCTTTGTCTGGCAAGATGGGCGAAGACAAAGTTTCAGCAAGGGCTTTGCTTGTGACTATATTTAGTTATCCGGTGACGGCTAAGGTAATGAGAAGACTTATCCCAGATTTCGATAATATAAAAAGCCAACTTGTCGAACTATTAGGCCCGACAAGCCCTACTAGTTTAAAGCCGTCTATTTTTTATAAAACACAGATATCTGATGAGGTGGGGAGTATTTTAAAGGAAGCGATAGCATCTAAAGGTCGCCATAATGGATACCGTATATCCATACTTGATATCTTGGCTGCATCATTTGACTATAACGAAGGATTCAGGACTTTTCTTATAAATCTCGATCTGGACAAGAACGATCTTGAAGAATTAGCTGACTGGTATGAACATATCTGGAACTATTGGAGAGCGAGCAAGAAGTTCTGGAGTTTGGATAATCTTCTCCGCCAGCCTCCTATCGGTCGTGGTTGGGTATATGGCTACTCTCCTTATTTAAATTCTTTTGCAACCAATCTTACGGATAAAATAGATTCTTCGCATGAAGTATTCAGACTTACAACCCGTAATAAAGAGATAGAGGAAATGGAGCAGATATTATCGAGATCCGGCAAGAATAATATTCTTATTGTCGGGGAAGAAGGAGTCGGGAGGGATAGGCTGATTTTTGATTTTACAGATATTATAGCCAATGGACAGGCTCTTCCCGAACTTAACTATAAAAAAATATTTGAGCTTAATACTAATTTAATAACCTCGTCTTCTAAGACTATCTCTGACGTTCAGAACGTCTTATTAAATATATTTAACGAAGCAAGCCGTTCGGGGAATGTTATCTTAGTAATTAAGGATCTCCATAATTTCATAGGCGATATTGGTGGGATGGGTAGAATTGATATATCAGAGATTTTGGTCCCATACCTGAAAGGAGCCAATGTCCAGTTTTTAGCAACTACGAATCCTGCAAGTTTCCATAAAATTATAGAAACCCGTTCGGATGTTGCAAGTCTTTTTGAGCGGATGGATGTGGAAGAGGCCAGTAAGAGCCAGGCTCTTAAAATAATGGAGGAGATTATCCCATCTACCGAAGTTAGATTTGGGATAATAGTTACTTACGGGGCTATAAAAAGTATCATTGATGGCGCCGATAAGTATATCAGAGCTACTCCTTTTCCGGAGAAAGCAGTGGATCTTCTGTCGGAAGTTGTATCATATGTCGTAAATAACAAGCGCTGGATTGTTTTAGCCCAGGATGTAAACGAAGTAGTAAGCAGAAAAACGGGAGTCCCCCTGGGCCCTATTGTCGGCGAAGAAAAGGATAAGCTGGAAAATTTGGAAAAATTAATGCATGAACAGCTTGTCGGTCAGGAGCGGGCAGTTGAGGTTGTTGCCGCTACAATGAGAAGGCTAAGGGCGGGCCTGGGCAAGCGAGGCAAGCCTGCCGGGGTGTTCCTGTTTATCGGACCTACTGGAGTCGGTAAAACCTTAACTGCTAAATTGTTGGCGGAGATTTACTACGGAGCGGAAGACAGGATGATACGCTTTGACATGTCCGAATATCAGGACATTGAATCACTGGACAGGTTTTTGGGAAATCTAAGATCTAACGAGCCCGGTCAATTTGTTACTAAAGTCAGAGACAATCCATTCTCTTTGATACTTCTGGATGAAATAGAAAAAGCCCACAAAAATATTCTGAATATATTTTTACAGGTTTTTGATGAGGCTCGGTTAACCGATGTCTTCGGTAGGAAAGTTAATTTTGAACAAAATATTATCATTGCGACTTCCAATGCAGGAGCGGCTGATATAAGAGACATGGTTAAGCAAGGAATAGATCCATCTATGGAGAAAGAAAAAGTTGTCGATATTCTGATCAGTCAGAAATATTTCAGTCCAGAATTTTTGAACAGATTTGATGAGGTTGTTATTTTTCATCCTCTAACCCAAGATCAGATAGGAAGCATAGCCAGGATATTGATTAAGACCTTAGTGGTTCAAATGGCCAAGCAAGGATATATGTTTAAACCCACCGAGGATGTTATCGATTATATTTCCAAAGCCGGCTTTGATCCTCAGTTTGGCGCCCGGCCGATGGAAAGAGCTATTAAGGATAAAATAGAAAATGCTATAGCCAGGAAAATTTTGGACAAAACTATAAAAAAGGGCCAGGAATTCTCGCTTTCTCTTGAGGAGGTGAAGTAGTTAAACCGGGGTTTACGGTCTTAGGGGTGAAAGAAAAAAGCTACTGCTATAATTGTATAAGCAGTCAAAAGCTGAACTCCTTCAAGCCAATTACTCTCTCCGTCTTCTACGACTACATTAGCTACTAGTATGGATAATATGATAGCAATCAGCTGAAAAGTGCTGAATATTAAGTTCATCGGTTTTCCAATAAAAATACTGATAATTACCAGGGCGGGAGCTATCAACATTGCGATTTGAGTTGCCGAACCGACAGATATTTGCAGGGCCAAGTCCATTCTATTCTCTGCAGCCATGATAATCGCCGAAGTGTGCTCGGCAGCGTTACCGATGATTGCGACTAATATTACCCCGATAAAAAGCTGCGTCCAGCCAAAGCTGGTAACTATGGGCTGTATGGAGCCGACTAAGATTTCACTCATCCATATAACTGCTAATGTGGCAAAGAACATAATCATTAAACTCTTGCCCTTGCTCCAAGTGGCCTGAATTTTGTCTACATTTATCCCTGAAATATAGAGGTGCTTATGAGTAAAAAGAGAGAAAAATAAACTAGCCCCATAAACAAGTATCATGAGCACGGATACAAATATGCTCAACTTATTAATAGTCTGATCATTAATACCGGGGGAAGTTTGAACGAATATCGCCAACATGATCAAAGCTATTGCAGTTAATAGCAAGGTTCCACTGCCCGCCATGGCTCCCGTACGGTTGAATACTTGTTTTTTGTAGCGCCAGCCGCCGACAAACATAGATGTCCCAAGTACTAATAAAAGATTGCCGATAATAGAACCGGTAATCGATGCCCTGACGACATCAATAAGTCCTGCTCTGATTGCAAAAATACCGATGATAAGTTCTGTCGCGTTTCCGAATGTAGCATTCAGTAATCCTCCGAGTACCGGATTTGTATAGGTTGCTAATTCTCCCGTCGCCTCTCCGATATATTTTGCCAGAGGTATTATGGCAAGAGCAGAGATAAAGAAAATAATTAACTCAGAAACATGGAAAAATTCCGCTATCAATGTCAGCGGGAAGAAAAGTAGTAATCCTAGAAATATCTTGTTCATCATAAAGAATATTGTGGACCGTTTCGAGACGTATGGAAAACTTTGGTCGGCCAGTTATTTAGATATTTTCTAATAAATCCTAGTGATTTTGAAGTTGACACAATTTCGAATAAATACTAAAAAACCCAGACTTAAACAGTCTGAGCTTTTTGGATAGCTTCTTTGATATAAAACTTGACGCTGGGCCAGATTTTCCAAGAAAGATCATCAATTTCTTGAGCGGTAAACCATCGAAAAGAATCGTGCTCATTTTCGGCCAATATAACTTTGTCATTTGAGCTTATACCGAAATAAACTAAATTCATATGACGATGACCGCCACCGATACCATGGATATCAAAGTAAGAAGGCACCGGGAGAAACTTCATATCAGTAACATCAGGTACAGTAGGGACCGGCGGACTTAAAAGTTTTACATCTAGGCCGCATTCTTCTTGAATCTCCCGCATTAAAGCTTCCTCTGCGTCTTCGTGAAGTTCTACATGGCCACCAATGGGCAACCAACTCTGGAGTTTTTTGTGAAAGATCAACAGCACCTTATCTTCAAAAACTATATATATCGATGCTACCAGGTCAATGTCTTTATGAATGTGTGGCATGTGGATACTCCTACTTGAGTTTCTGAACTAAATTATACAGCTATTAATTACTGACGCAATGGTAGTTATTCTGATTATTTTTCCGATTCCGTTTAGATTTAGTGGGCTCAACCTATTTCTGAAAACTCCAAGTAATTCCTATCTTATCAAGATAATTTAAGCTAAAGTTGTCTAAAATCCGTTATAGTGGACTTAGGGGGTAAAACATTGAACCGCCTAAAAACCTATCTTGGCAGGTTCTGGGAAGTTTATCAAGCAAGCCCAGCAATACAAAAAGCCCTTGAGAATGCTCAATCGCTCGCTCTTACTGGGTCACAAGTAGGGCATTGAACTAGGTATTAGTCGACGGAACTATAACCGGAAAATACGGGATGGTTTGGGGGTAAGTAAAATTGTTGAGCAAATGAAAGTAAAGTATAATGAAGCTGAAAGGAACTTATCCCATGACCATTACTCAAACCATACTTTTGAAGATTTTTAAAAATCCGGAGCAGGAACTTTTGATATTCGACGATTTATCTAAAATTGAGATTTATGAAAAGGACGAAGGAAAGTTTTATTTGAAATCTATTTCAAGAAATGACGAAGAGAAGCTTGTCTATAATGCAAAGACCGGCAAATCTGCCCCAGAAGAGATAGTAAGGCAACTCTACCTCGTTAAGCTTACAAAGCACTATAAATATCCAAAAAACCTTATTGAGATTGAAAAGCATGTTAATTTTGGCAGAGAGATAAAAAGAGCAGATATTGTTATCTATACAGATGAAAAGCTCATTACTCCCAAAATAATCATTGAAGTAAAAGCTCCGAGTGAAGAAAATGATGTTCAACAATTAAAGTCGTATCTTAATGCTGAGGGGGCAGTAGTAGGAGTAGCAATTAATGGCAAGAGCCAATTAATTTTATACAGACCCTACCCAAAAGATTTTGATGATACTCTTGATGACATACCGGCATTTGGTGAAGTTCCCGCTGATGTATTAGCAAAGAGAAAGACGCTCAAGGATTTACACGAAGAAGACCTAAAAGAAATAATCAAAACCCTCGAAGAACTTGTTCTTGCAAACTCGGGACACGATAGCTTTGAAGAAATATTTAAGCTTATTTATGCCAAACTCTATGATGAAAAAGAAGCTAATAATCGTGCGAATGGAGAATTACATTTCAGAAAGAGCCCTACGGGCAAACCAGAGGAAACTAAACGTACTATCGATGAATTATTCGACCTAGCAAAGCGAGAGTGGCCTGATATTTTTGATAAAAACGCAACAATAAATCTTAGCCCCGAGCATTTATCAGTATGTGTTGGCGAACTTCAAGATGTATCTCTTTTCGGTTCTAATCTACGTATCATCGATGAAGCATTTGAATACCTACTCCCCGACGTTGCTAAAGGCAAAAAAGGACAATACTTCACGCCGCGCGTTGTGATTGATTTATGCGTTCAGATGCTCAATCCCCAGAAGAAAGAATATGTTGTTGATACTGCATGTGGCAGTGCCGGTTTCTTAGTTCATACTATGCAATACGTTTGGAGAGGTCTACCCTCAGCTGAAGCTCGTAAGGAATATGCGAGCAGGTATCTCTTTGGTGTTGATTTTGATGAAAAATCAACAAAAATTAGCCGAGCGATAATGCTTATTGCAGGAGATGGTAAAAGCCATATTTATAGAACTTCCTCGCTAGATACAAGAGATTGGCCAAACCGTTTTAAGAGTGACCTCAAGGACCTCGGACTGGTTCAAGAGTTTGATGATTTTGAAACAAATAGACATAATCAAGAAACACTTCAGCACCTCGGTTTTGATATCCTGCTTGCTAATCCTCCATTTGCCGGAGAGATAAAGGAAAAGTACTTATTATCTCAATATGTCCTCGGTAGAAATGCGAAAGGAAAGATGCAAAATAAGGTGGAGCGACATTTACTTTTCATTGAACGTAACCTCGACTTCGTAAAAGCAGGCGGACGTTTGGCTGTGGTGCTACCTCAAGGAATTTTCAACAACACAAGTGAAGAATATATTCGTAAATACATAATGCAAAAAGCACGAATACTTGCCGTGGTGGGACTACACGGAAACTCCTTCAAGCCGCACACAGGTACAAAAACTTCAATCATCTTCCTACAGAAATGGTCCGAAGAGGAGCTTGATAAGAATGGCAGTTCGAAAGTTACCGACTATCCAATATTTTTTGCTACTCAAAAGCAATCATTCAAAGATAATAGCGGCGATTATATTTTTGAGAAGGACAAGGATGGCCAACTGGTAAAGGACATGGACGGAAACCCAAAATATCTTAGCGACCTTGATGAAATTGCTGAAGCATTTGTTACTTGGGGTAAAAAGCAAGGACTAAGTTTCCTTAAATAATTTTATGCAACTAAGTATTTCGGAGGTTAAATTAAGTGAGCTCAATCTGGCAAATCGCATAGATGCCGAACATTACCAGCCCCACTTTTTAGATATAGTTTCCTCGGTAAAAAATAAAAAATATAAGAAACTTTCTGAACTCGTTTCTAAGAATATAACAACTGGGCATACCCCATCTATGAAAGAGGAGAGCTTTTACGGGGGTGATGTTAAGTTCATAAAAACAGATAACCTAAGAGAAAATCAAATAGTAGAGAACTTTAATCACTTTTTATCTGATAAGGGTGCAAAAAAATTAAAAAATGCTCTTTTAAAAGAGGATGACATTATCGTAACCATCATAGGAGCCAACTTCGACGTCGTGGGGAGGGTTGCAAGAATTTTTCCAGACTTGGGTAATGCTGCTATTAATCAAAATATCTCTTTGATAAGACCAACTATTGCTTCGGGCTATCTGTCTTGTTTTCTGATGGGAAAATATGGAAAGCAACAATTATATTATTTGAGTAGACAAACGGAACAAGTTAATTTAAATAACGTTGAGGTGGGTGATGTTTTGGTACCTTTAGCGAATGAAGCTTTTATTGAAAAAATACATACATTGCATACTCAAACTCATAGTTTAACTGTGCATTCTGGCCAATTTTACAAAGAAGCTGAGGAAATACTCCTAAAAGAAATCGGCCTTAAGGGGTATAAGGCAAGTAGTGAGAATATCTCAGTTCGAAATCTCAAGGATTGTCTATCTGATAATCGATTTGATGCTGAGTATTGGCAACCTAATTTTGATTTAATCATAGATAGGATTGGGCAATACAAAGGCATAAGCACTGTCGGCAATGAGTTTAATCGCCTCAAGTCAAACTTCAAGCCTGAAAAAAATGCCGAGTATAATTACATTGAAATTGGCGATGTGAATGTATCTACGGGCGAAGTTGAGCATACTTCTATATTGGGGGCTGAATTACCGGCCAACGCCAAAATAAGGTTTGGCAGTAGACAGCTCATAACATCTAAGGTCAGGCCTAATAGGGGCGCCACGGCCATCTTGAATGACCATAATGGCTATATTGGTAGTGGTGCATTTACCGTCTTATCTGAAAAAGAAAATATTAATCTGGAGACACTTATGGTGTATCTGAAGGCACAACCTGTTAGAGAACTACTTCTACGCTATAATACAGGAACTTCTTACCCTGTTATCACTGATGACGATGTATTGAAATTGCCTATACCGCTTATTGATAAAACCCTGCAAGAAAAGATAAGTGAACTCGTTAGTATATCAGCAAAAGAAAGACATGAAGCAAAAATTCTTCTAGAAAAAGCAAAGCGCGCAGTTGAAATCTTTGTCGAAAAAGACGAGAACGAGGCTTTAGAATATCTTCACAAAGAAACTGATAAGATTGCTTAAATTAGGCAAACTCGTATAATATAAACAAATGGCCAATCAACTTAAAAAAGGGCCCTATTCTGCTCAAAATGTAGCAAAATATCTGATTTATCTTGGCTCTCAGGCGGTGGTCGGAGATAATAAGGAGAAGGAAGGTGTTACTAATCTGAAGCTTCAGAAGCTTTTGTATTTTGCTCAGGCTTATTTTTTGTCCAAACTTGGTAGACAACTTTTTACCGAGAAGATAGAAGCTTGGGAATATGGGCCGGTTGTCCCAGAGGTCTATAAAAAATATCGTACTAATGGAAGCGACCCAATCTTTTCAGAGGATGATAAAAGCTCACTAACCGATGAAGACAAGGAAGAACTTAAGAAAGTTTGGGATACATTCGGAGGATATTCAGCTAGCAGACTAGTTGATATTGCTCATGCTCACAATCCTTGGAAAGAAGCTTATGCTTCTACGAATAAAGAGATTACCCCTAAGGCGTTGACGGATTACTACTCTCCTCTACTAAACAAATAGGCATCGGTTGTGTATACTATAGGCCAATGGATGGCCTCGAAACACCAAGTAAAATTGACTTACGCTTTGCAGAGCACAAAGTGCTTTTTTTAATTTGTGACTGCTCTTTAGATAAGAAATATTCTTTTTACAATATAGGCAGACAAGACGCAGAAGAGATGATTTACCGGTTACGCCATCTGGAAAAAATGACGTGGAAGCAATTAGCGGCGCTAGGCCGGAAGGACGGTCTTACTGTCGAAAAACCGGATAGCGAGAGTTTTTCTATGATTGACGCACAAAACACATCGGCAAGTAAGTTCATGGAGAAATATTATTTTCATTTTAGAGTTGAGAAAATAGATAAGTTTAGAATTTTTGGTTATCAAAATCAGCAATATTTTTGCATAACCCACATAGACCCCAGCGGAAAGATACACCATACATAATTAAGGTGATTATCCACAAACTCGTCTTGTATAAACCTTACACGCGTGTATAGTTTATATAATGACACAAAAAACTCCACAATCTCCCATCTTACGCTTGGATGCCTTCGAGATAGATTTGGCTAGATATACCGAAGACGAAAGGATGGAGAAACTTAAACCGGTCCTGAGAAATCGAATATACACCGTTGGAAAGACAGATATTAACTATCGGGTAATAAATCATTGGGAACGAAAAAATCTTTTACCCGACGGTTTTGTAAATGCTCTTGGTGGATGGAGGAAGTTTAGTTTAATAGAAACGGTATGGCTAAGGGTAATGGACCATTTAAGAGGTTTTGGTCTTTCTTTAGAAAGAATTGCTCTTGTAAAAGAGGCCGTGATGCAGTGGGATAAAAAAGAAGATGCCTATCTACCGTTTGAATATTATTATTTTAGAGCCTTCACTAGCAATGCCGACCCCTATGTGGCGGTTTGGAGTAATGGGGCTGCTGATATTGCTACTTCTCGTGAGTTGGAAAATGCAAAGAGAACTACCGGCTCAGGTGATGTGCTGCTAATTTCTCTAAAATCTATTATCAGAGAGATGGGCCACAAGCCAGCCTCTCCAGAAATTCTATACTCTCTTTCGAGGGGCGAGAAAGAATTAATACATAAAAGTCGTTTTCAAAATAATAAAGAGGTTAAAGCTCGCTTCAAAGATGGCGATATAAGCGAGGTAGAGACGCTAGAGGTCTATTCGGAAGCTCCTTCGTTAGAGACGATTAATAAAGACCTTAGAGATACCAATGCCTTTGCAGAAGTTATTACAAGATATTCAGAAGGTAAAAAACAGTCGGCTGAAGTAAGAAAAAGACAGCGTATCAAATAACTTGCTATCAACCCTATGGGTTGGGGCTTTAATAACCGTGATGCTATCAAACATTAAGTTTGGGACAACACCACAAAGTATAAAATACTATGGTGTTATCAATCGAAGAGTACCGAACCATACTCAACGACCGTTCAAGCTCTGATGAGCAAATAAAAAAACGCATAGAATATATTGAGGCCTTTTGTAAGAATATTATAGAAATTGAGCTAGATAATTATGCCAAACGATACAAGACAATCGAACCAACAGGTGGAGAACTCCTATACGGGTAGGGTTGGTCTTGTCTATGCTCGTGTTTCAAGTAAAAAACAGGAGCTTGAGGGTCATGGAAAAGAGGGCCAAGAAAATCGTTGTCTGAATGACTTAGAGGCCATCGGAACACCCTATGATAAGTCGTTCTTGGATACTTTTACCGGCGGGGGTGATTTTATGAAGCGTCCTAAAATGCGAGAGATGCTTGCTTATATTGATACTCATCCCCATAAAAAGTTTCTTGTGGTCTTTGATGACTTAAAGCGTTTTGCTCGTGACACGGAGTTTCACTTAAAGTTGCGGGCCGCTTTTAAGGCTCGTGACGTAGTCCTTAGATGCCTAAACTATAACTTTGACGAAAGTCCGGAAGGTCGGTTCGCTGAAACGATTATGGCTGCTCAAGGCGAGCTAGAACGCTTCCAGAACCGAAGGCAGGTCATCCAGAAGCAGAGAGCTCGTCTGGATGCTGGATATTGGCCTTTTGGCGCTAAGAAGGGCTACGTAATGGTGAAGGATGCTTTGCATGGTAAATTGTCTACGCCTCATCCCACAGAAGCCTTGCTACTCAAAGAGGCTCTTGAGGGTTTTGCTAGGGGCATTTTTATTAGAAGGATTGATGCGTGTAGATTTTTAGTTGAAAAAGGATTTTGGAAGCGTCCTCCGGAAAAATATATAGATAGATTTTCTGCAATGGTTAAGGATAGTTTTTATGCCGGATACATTGAATATGAGCAGTGGGATGTTGCTAGGAGGTTAGGGCATCATAAAGGAATTATCTCTTTAGAGACTTTTGAGATAAATCAAAAACGTCTAGGTAAAGATGCTTTTAATAAGCGTATCCGCATAGACACTTCTCCTGATTATCCTCTACGTGGTCTCGTAGTTTGTATATGTGGCCAACACCTTACAGCTGCTCCATCAAAAGGACGCCGCAAGTCATACCCTTATTATGTATGCCACAATAAGAGCTGTGAATTTTATGGTAAATCAATTAGGAAAGCAGATATTGAAGAAAAGTTTGATTTAATTCTTAAGAAGCAGGGTTTAAAACCTGAAGTTGAGAAATTAGTCACGGTTGTGTTTGACCGTGTATGGGGTGAGAAAATAAACACCTTGCACGAAAATAGTGCCCTGCTTCTTCAAGAGAAGAGAGGATTGGAGGAGAAAGCTAAGCAACTCACAGACATGGTGTTAGGAGCGAAGTCCGGCAGTCTTAAAAATGTTTACGAAACACAGCTAGAGGAAGTGGCTAGGAAAATTGAAGAATGGGATGAACAAACCATAGAAGGCGTTGACCTTACTATTCCTTATCGAACCGCACTAAACAAGGCTACTGGACTTCTCCGTAACCCTTATATTATCTGGAAAAACCTTGAAGTAGGAGAAAAACAAAAGCTCTTTCATTTCATTTTTGAAAGAAAATTGATTTACAACAAGAAAGAAGGTTATCGAACCGCTGAAATTTCAAGTGCCATAAGGCTTTTTGAAGAGTTTGCAGTTCAAAACACTGACTATGTGGACCCAGCCGGATTCGAACCGGCCACCTCGTCAATGCGAATGACGCGCTCTACCAAATGAGCTATGGGCCCGCAGGCACCCTCCTCTCTTAAATTTTCTGAGTGTCAGGCTGCCGGGATTTGAACCCGGAGTCTCACCGACCCGAACGGTGCGTGTTACCGTTACACTACAGCCTGATTTAAATAAAAATTATTTGTGTCCCGTACTTCCAAACCCGCCCCGTGTTTTACTTTTCATTTTTGGAACTTCTTGCCAATTCGCCCTAATAAACTTTACAAAAAATCCCTGAGCGATTCTTGTCCCCTTGCCGATAATAACAGTCTTCTTTGTAAAATTTAATAAAGGAATCTTGTATTCATCATTATCTCCCCTAAAATCAGGGTCGCCTATTCCAATCCCATGAACTGGCATAACCCCGAATTTATGGGTTGAGCCTCTGGCGGCAATAAATAAAATATAGTCACTGGGTGTTTCAATGGCGACATTCAGTGGGATATATCCTACCACGCCAGGCCCGATTTTAGTAGTTTCTCTTGCTACCAGATCAAATCCAGCCGCTCCCTTAGTCTGGTAGGTCGGCAGTGGCAATTCTTTGTTGAATCTTTTGATCTTTATTTTCTTCATACATAATACTTTTTCATTCTTTCTTTTTCTTCATCTTCAACTGCTTTTTCTATCCGCTCTAAGGATTTTTTAAGTTCTTCGGGAGATTTTTTATCTAATTCATGAATTCTTTTCTTGAGATGATTTTTGGTATTTTTAGTTGGGTCATCTATGACCTCAGCCAGGAGAGAGTTCAATATGAGTCCGATCTTTGGCCCGGGCTTAATATTCAACTCCTTCATTACGTCTTTGCCGTCGACTTTAAGCATTTTAGCTGAAATCGGATCGTGGGAAACTTTGTCGATTATATATTTAAGATGGCGGAGTTTGTATGGCACTGCTTTAGGAGTGCCGGACCCGATTCTATCGGCCTCGCGAATTTTTATCAAATCTTCGACATTTTCCAAGCCGACATTAACCAGCAGTCTTCGAACTGAAGATTCTGTGACTTCGCCGACGTTATAATAGAAAAGATGATAGCGAACTAGCTTTATGACCTTCTCCGTTATGTCATTTGGAAATTTAAGACGCGCCATTATCTGGGCGGTCATTTTTGCACCCACAACATCGTGGCCGTAAAATGTCGAGTATTTACCATCCCCTCTTTTTGTCTTGGGTTTGCCTATATCATGGAACAGCGCTCCCAATCTTACGGCCAGGGAGTATTTTTTATCAGCGGCATATTTAAGTGCCCGGGTATTATGTTCCCAAACGGTATATATGTGATGCAAATTCTGGCCGACATCCACGCCCTCCAAAAGCTCAGGCACGATAAATTTCAAAAGCCCGGTTTCTCTCAGTAGTAGTACGCCCTCATAGGCGTTATTTGATTCTATAATTTTAACGAACTCATCGCGGATCCTTTCTTTAGATATTGCCTCAAGCCAGGACGCATTGCCTTTTATAGCTTCGAGAGTCTTAACCTCAATTTTGAAATCCAAAACCGTTGCGAAGCGTACGGCGCGCAGGATTCTTAAAGCATCTTCTTCGAAGCGTTCCTCGGCCCGTCCGACTGTTCTGATCAGGTTCTTTTTTAGATCTTCTTGTCCCTGGAAAAGATCTCGTATCTTACCACTGCTATCCATGGCCATGGCGTTGATCGTAAAATCCCGGCGTGATAAATCATCTTCCAGTTTAGTAACAAATTTTACTTCTTGGGGATGACGCTTGTCTTGATACTTGGCCTCAACTCGGTATGGGGTAATCTGAACCTCGCTAAGTATCGGATCATCAGAGCCAGTCTTTACGGTAACAGTCCCAAATTTATTTTCATAGAAACTATCAGGAAACACCTTTTGAATCTCTTCTGGCTTAGCGTTGGTGGTAATATCCCAATCCTTGGGCGCCTTCTTCATGAGTAGATCCCTGACGCATCCGCCGACAACAAAACCCTCAAAGCCATGCTTTTTTAAGTTTTCTAGTATGTTTTTTATTTCTTTTGGTAGCATCATTTTTAGTGTGTATTTATTGTACCAAGCTCGAACCCATTTCCAAAACCGCTAATGTGCCACGCGCGTCCCGCATGTTGGCTTCAAAAAAGCCGTTGAGTTTGTTGTTGGTGCCCTCGGAGGGAATCGAACCCCCAACTATCCCTTAGGACGGGACTGTTATATCCATTTAACTACGAGGGCATATAGCCGTGTGTTATCTTGAAATGATAGCATTTTTGTGTCATTTTTCAATTGTATGGCCCCAAAAAATAAAATCCACTTTGTCGGAATTTGCGGAGCGGGAATGAGTGCTGTGGCGAAACTATATCAAGACAAAGGTTGGCTTGTCACCGGCTCAGACGATAACTTCTATCCCCCGGTCTCGACCTATCTTAAAAAGAAAAAAATTAAATATTTCCGGGGCTACTCTCCTAAAAATATTCCTCCCGGTGCAGATATTATAGTTATCGGAAAACATGCCGGACTGACACCGGAGTTAAATACTGAGGTTAAAGCTGCATTTGATTCAGGAGCTCCAACAAAGTCATTTGCCGAAGTTTTGGGAGAACTTACTAAAGGAAGAATAAATATTGTTATAGCCGGAAGTTATGGTAAATCAACATGTTCGGCTTTGATTGCTTGGATTTTAGAAAAATCAGATAAAAAGCCCGGCTATTTTATTGGTGCTATCCCGGAAACTCCGCGAGAAAGTTCTACTTTAGGTAAGGGGAAGTATTTTGTTATCGAGGGCGATGAGTATCCGTCTTCTAATTGGGACGCATCTTCAAAGTTTCTTCACTATCATCCGGATCATGTTCTGCTTACTTCGATGGCCCACGATCATCTGAATGTTTTTAAAACCCCGACCCATTATCGACAGCCGTTTATCGGTCTTGCAGGACTTTTGGCAAACAGCAGCACTCTAGTTGCCTGTTGGGGTAATAAAGACAACCGGGAGGTGTTATCAAAGCTTGAAAGAAGTGTTATCTGGTATGGGTTAGATAAAAAAAATGAGTGGCGGGCTGAAAATATCAAATATGGAGAGATCACCTCTTTTGATTTAATCCGGAGATCTAAGAAAATCTTAACTTTAAAAACTAGATTACTTGGCCAGCACAATATTGAGAATATTATCGGCATTAGTGCTATGATCCTAAACTTAAAAGCAGTCTCTCCGGAGCAACTTAACATAGCAATCCGAACCTTTAAGCCACTGGCTCGACGATTGGATAAGAAGTCTTTAAAGACAACTATTCCCGTCTTTGAGGGCTTTGGTTCATCAAGAGAAAAAACGAAAGCGGCAATCAAGGCCTTAAAACTTCATTTTCCGAATAAAAATTTGATTGTTGTATTTGAACCACATACTTTAAGTTGGCGGAACCGCTTAGCTATCGGCTGGTATGACGACGTCTTTAAGGGCGCAGATAAGGTATTTATATATAATCCCGGCCAGTCAGATGAAGATAGTAGTCAGCCAAAAACAGAGGAAATTATTCAAAGAGTAAAAAAATCAGGTGTCAATGTGTTGGGTTTCGAAAAAATACAAGAAGTAATTAAATCATTTAAGCAGAAGATTAAGAATGGTAGCATGGTATTAGTGCTTTCTTCCGGTGGATTCGACGGTTTTCTTGATTCCGCTATCCCTTGGCTAGAAAAGGCATTTCCGGCTAAATAGATAAAATGAAAATATTCTCAAGCGAAATCGGACATAATTATAAGACCTATACTTTTGGCTTTGCCAATTACTGTTTGCGTGAGAAAAATGACAAATTATCCGAAATATACAATAAGGGCTATCTCCCCTATTCAGGCGCACCGGATGTTAAAAATATTCTTTATATGGCCCGTAGTGCTCGGGTACCACTTAATCACTTTGTTATGACGAGCGAGAATAGAAGGATTGCCAAAAAATTCGACAGACGTTTTCTAAAAAAGTCAGTACCTCTTCATAAGTTCAAATCAAACGATCCGACCTTTGTTGAATTTTGTGTCGATTATTTTTACAAGCGTCATGGGCCCCATGTTATGCCGGAGAAAAGACTGGAAACGATTCTTGGGGCGGGCTTTATCAGTAATGTCGTATCGTATTATGATGGACCTAAAATTGTGGGATATGTTTTTGAGGTGGCAGATAAAGAAATGACACATTTTTGGTACTCTTTCTATGATTTATCTTTAATCCATCAATCCCTGGGTTTATGGCTTATGATCGACAGGGCCAGAGAGGCTAAGATTCGAAACGAAAAATACTTCTACGTCGGCACGATATATGGCGAGAAGGCCCTTTATAAGACCGCCTTTAAAAATCTTGAATTTTGGGATGGTAGCGATTGGGTGGCCGACATCAAAAAAATTAAACAGCTTGGCCGTGAGGATAATAACCGTACTACCGAGCTAACTGATCTGTGGAAGAGAGAGCTGGAACGTTTTGATTAGTTGAAACATGTTAGTTTCTGTGTTATTTTTTTGGTTGCTAACGGAGGTTAAAATTATTAAGTCACAGAGATTCCAATGGTCGCCTACGCGTCTCCCAGCCCTCCGGCCCTCTCTCGGAAGCGGCTCTGCTAAGCAGAGCTCAGGGGCGGGCTGGGGCCCTCGCGGACGACCAATCGGAACCTTCTCCGCGAGGGCCTATAGTAAATCGGTATTACGCTTCCATGGCATGGAAGAGGGCCGGGTTCGATTCCCGGTAGGTCCACCACAAACGAGCAAACTGCTTTGCTCGTGACGGGAATCTAAAGTCGGAGCGATGTAACTTTTGCAACCGGCAAAAGTTACCGCGAGACCGGGACTTGAATCCCGAGGAGGCGGAAGCCGACGAGCGGTGAAAGCGATTCCCGGTAGGTCCACCACAAACGAGCAAACTGCTTTGCTCGTGACGGGAATCTAAAGTCGGAGCCTGTGATTTTATGGAATGGGCCAAAAACCTTTCTATTGACTTCGTTATCTCAATATGTTATTATATAAATACAGCCAAAAAAGGTGTAATACCCTATTTAAATTAGCGTTATATATACACTATGACCATCAGAAACAAGCCTATATTTAAGGCAATATCTACGGGTGTAATAACTGTCCTAGCCCTTCAGGCCCTAATAATGCCCTTTTTAGCCTTGGCTCAAGGCTCAGTTCCTAGTATAGTTTGGGAGGATTTTTCTCTTGTTTCTGCTAATGAGGCAACTTTAACCGTGAACGTTAATCCTAATGGGCAGTTTACTAATGTAAGATTAGAATATGGACAGACTGCGGCACTAGGAAGAAGTGTAGATTCTAATGCAGGCAGTACAATTTCTCAGACTATTCCATTGCGCATGTTCGGCTTGCAGGCCAACACTACTTACTACTATACCTTTAAAGCATGGAATAATAGCGGTATGACCCAAGATCGGGGTAGTTTTGTTACTAATTTAGATAATTCTAGTTTTAGTTCAGGTTCCGGCTCAAATAATAACTACAATTATAATCAAAATAATGGAGCTTCCCCCATTGTATATACCGGTACACCCTCTTCCGTTACTTCCAATTCAGCATTGTTAAATGCGACGATAAATCCCCAGAACGGCAATACTAACTATTGGTTCGAATATGGAACTTCAACCTATCTTGGTAATTCAACCTCTTCTCAATATTTAGGAAATGGAAATTATGCAGTAAATGCCTCTAATAATTTGTATGGTCTTCAGCCCAATACGACTTATTATTATAAGGCTGTAGCGGTTAATAATTATGGTTCTCAGATTTCCGGCTCTATTGTAAGCTTCACAACTCTTTCTGATTCAAATTCAAACCAAAACTATAATCAAAATTCAGGGGCAATTCCTACTGTCACTACTAATTCGGCATCTTTGGTTACCGCTACATCAGCAACATTGAATGGCTCGGTAAATCCTAATAATGCCCTGACTAATTATTGGTTCCAATATGGAGCGGGTACTGTCTCGGATCAAACCGCAGGCTTTCAGTCTCTGTCCGCTTCTAGTGGGGCATCTAACGTGTCTTTTGCTTTATCTGGTCTAACTCCGAATACTGCCTATTCTTATCGTATTGCCGCTAAAAACGATTATGGAGTAGCTGTTTATGGTGACCCGCGTACTTTCACTACAGGCAACAATCAGGTCTCAGGTTCAACGCAAGCCAGCACTAACAAGAAAACAAATGTTACCATAGTCTCAACTTTCAAAAATTCAAGTGGATCCGGCTCAACTTCAAACGCAAATCTTAGCGCTAATCTTTTATCCAGCACAGGAAATATAAACCCCGTAGTCCTCCAGGTAAATTCATTAAGACCCGGCCCCGGAGATCAGTTTGACTATACAGTCAACTACATCAATAGAAATTCCTTTACGGCAAGAAATGTTGTATTGAAAATAATTCTTCCGGAAGAAGTGGATTATGTAAATTCAAGCCTCCCGCCATCAAGCGTAATAGGTAGTATGTTTATATATAATCTTGGAGACGTAGCTTCCAATGGGCAGGTCTTCATAACAGTTACTGTAAAAGTTAAAGATACAGCGAAGTCGGGAACAAATTTGATATTCACGGTTATCCTTGAGTATTTAGATTATTTCGGCAATCTTCAATCTCTTAACTCTTATTTAACTGTTCAAGTTGGTGAAAAATCCAGCAGTTTATCTGGAGCAATGTCGGGACTGATCGGCGGATTGGCCAACTGGTCATTATTGCTCTGGCTTGCTTTGGGTACATTTATTGTCTGGCTCATATCCTATATCGTCTACAGGAAATATTATAAGAATGGAAACGGAAATGGCCAGTCAAAAGTGATTGGATATGGCCCGCCGCCTACTGTGGCCCAGTAATCCTTGGGCCCCCGGTTAAAAATATTTAAATATTTTTAACCGGGGGCCCATAGCTCAGCGGTTAGTAGCTGCCGCCTCATAAGCGGTTGGTCCCAGGTTCGAATCCTGGTGGGCCCACCACCCTTCTCTTTGAAGGGTGGCAATGTTCTTTAAATTTAGTGGGAGCGTAGCTTATGGAAAGCGAAGGGACTTATAGCCCCTGAAGCGCTAGATTAGCGCGAGATGTAGGGTTCGATTCCCTCAGCTCCTACCACAAAAACTTTGTGCCGGGGTGGCGGAACTGGCAGACGCAGAGGACTTAAAATCCTCCGTTCCCAAAAGGAACGTATGGGTTCGAGGCCCTTCCCCGGCACTAACCTCTCTTTTGGGTCGCTAGCTCAGCGGTAGAGCAGCGGGCTTTTAACCCGTCGGTCGTGGGTTCGATCCCCACGCGGCCCAATTCCCTTTGCGAGCCCGTAGCTCAGATGGATAGAGCGCTAGCCTTCTAAGCTGGATGTCGCAGGTTCGACCCCTGCCGGGCTCGCCAACCCAACCCTCTCGTCCGACGAGAGGGGCTTTTCATTAGTATGGGGTAATGATATTTTTAATTAGAATTGGAGGGTTCGCCTACCACCGCTAAAGCGGGGCCCCGCCGCGGTGGATGGTTCAGGGATGTATAATAAAATTTTGGAAGCGTGGCAGAGTGGTCTAACGCGCCGCACTCGAAATGCGGTTAGGGGGCAACCCCTTCGGAGGTTCGAATCCTCCCGCTTCCGCCAGTTTTGAACGCAGTGAAAAACTGCGGAGCGGAGTGAATGCCATTGAGGCATTCGCGTGAGGATTCGAAAGGCGGAAGGATAAAATTTTTGCAATTGGCAAAAATTTTCCTGAGCCGGGGTCGCGACCAAATTTTCGGAAGAAAAATTGAGTTGTGACCTAATCCTCCCGCTTCCGCAGTTTTGATTGTGTAAATTTTATAAAGTTTTAGATTTTTTGTTGAAGAGAGAATACGCTTATGTCCATAACACAAATAGACAAAGTAATTAAATATTATAATTCTACGGTAATAGACTATAAACTTCTTTGGACTGGCTCGAAAGATTTAGCCATGCATTATGGCTATTACGATGAGAAAACTAAAAGTCACTACGATTCGCTGATTAAAATGAATCAGGTGCTAGCTAGTCTTGCCAGCATATCCAAAGACGACAAGGTTTTGGATGCTGGTTGTGGGTATGGAGGAAGTGCAATGTGGCTCGCTAGAAATATAGGCTGCCAGACCTCAGGCATCTCACCAGTCCCGTATCAAATCAAAGAAGCAAATGAGTTTGCAAAGAAATATAACATTTTAGAAAAGGTTAATTTTGTTACAGGAGATTATTCTCATTCATCTTTTCCTGACAGCTCGTTTACCGTTATATGGGGATTAGAAAGCATAGTACATGCAGAGAGAAAAAGAGATTTTATTAATGAAAGCCATCGTTTACTGAAAGCAGGAGGACGTATTTTGATTTCAGAATACATGCTACGAGAGAATCCACCTCTTTCTGATGAAGAAAATAAATTTATTTATCCTTGGTTGAAAGGCTGGGCTATGCCGAATCTTTTAATGCCGGGTGAATATAAGAGATTGCTACTTGATGCGGGATTTAAAAATATAAAAATCCATGATTTAACAGAAAATGTAAGGCCATCGCTACGCAGACTAGAAAGACTTTTGTGGTGGAGGGCAATTCCTGCAAAAATTGTTTACAAGTTAAAGATTATAAGTCCGGAGCATTATGGCAATGTTGAAGCTTCGGATTGTCAGGTTAGAGCACTAAAACGAGGATTGTGGAGGTACATAGTAATAACAGCAGAAAAAATTTAAATCGGTCCTATGTTAAAACTAAAATCAAAAGCTCCTCAATTTAATCTATCTGATCAAGAAGGAAAGATACACTCGCTAGCCGATTACAAAGGCAAGTGGGTTCTGGTTTATTTCTATCCGAAAGATGACACGCCGGGGTGTACCAAGGAGGCTTGTTCTATTCGTGATGCCTGGCCTGATTTCAGGAAGCTTAAATGTGTTGTTCTTGGTGTAAGCGCCGACTCTGCGAAAAGTCATGATAATTTTGCAAAAAAATACAAGCTACCTTTTACTCTGTTGGCAGACGAAAATAAGGAGGTAATTAAAGCCTATGGTGCGTGGCAGAAGAAGAAATTTATGGGTAAAGAGTACATGGGCGTAAAAAGGATGTCTTATCTTATAGATCCGGAAGGCAAAATTGCAAAAATATATCCCGATGTTAAAGCAGCCGAGCATGCGCAGGAAGTTTTGAAGGATTTAGAATCTTTGAGCTGAATATCCATATATCGGCAGCATAATTAAAAACTCGGATAGCGAGTTTTTTGTTTTTATACCGGTTGTAAAAAAGGGCTTAAAATGATAGGATTCTTAAGAAAATGGCTGAAAATCAAGCAAAAAATAATAGCCAGAAAGCAAGACCGCCGATTGTGGTTATTTTAGGTCATGTCGATCATGGCAAGACTAGTCTTCTAGATACCATTAGAAAAACAAGAGTGGCCTTGAAAGAAACGGGCGGCATCACTCAGCATATAGGTGCCTATCAGACTGAAGTCAATGGTAAGCTAATTACCTTTCTGGACACTCCGGGTCATGAAGCCTTTACTGCTATCAGGTCAAGGGGAGCTAGGGTGGCTGATATTGCTGTGTTGGTTGTGGCGGCTGATGAGAGCATAAAGCCCCAGACAAAGGAAGCAATTAAGATAATCAAGGAAGAGAATATCCCTTTTATAGTAGCCGCAAATAAAATAGACAAAGAGGGAGCTAATGTTCAGAAGATCAAACAAGACCTAGCTACCGAGGATGTATTAGTTGAAGAGTGGGGCGGGAAAGTTCCGCTAGTGGAAATTTCGGCCAAGCAAAACAAGAATATAGACGGACTTTTAGAAATGATATTGCTTGTGGCGGAATTAGAAAATCTGGAAGAAGATCTATCCTCCCCTGCTGAAGGCATAATCATTGAATCAAATCTTGATAAAAGGAGGGGCTATGTAGCTACGGCGATTATTCAAAAAGGGATTCTTAAAGTTGGAGATTGGTTCGTAGTGGGTGCATTGGTCGGAAAAGTGAAATCAATGGAAGATTTTACGGGTAAGGCTATAGATAAGGCAGAGCCGTCTCAGCCGGTGCTAATCACAGGATTGCCCTTGGCCGCCGATATCGGTAAGAAGCTTATTACATCCGGATCCAAAGAAGAGGCTCTTAAAATATCAGAAGGCAATGCCCATGTCACTCCCCTATTTGCCAAGGCTACAGAGCCGGAAGAATTAGTGGATCCTAATAAGAAAATACTTAATCTAGTTTTTAAATCAGATGTCTCAAGCTCTTTGGAGGCCATTGAGGCTTCCTTGAGGGCAATTAAATCAGACGAAGTGGGCTGGAGAGTTCTGTCGTATGATATCGGCAATATAAGCGAGGCCGATGTGAAAACAGCGACAGGTACTAAGGCTGAGATAATAGGTTTTCGGGTGAGCGCCGATGAATCTGCTAAAAAAATAGCTGAGAGGGAAGGAGTTAAGATTCACACCTTTGAAGTGATCTATGAGTTGATTGAATTTGTAAGAAAAGAGATGGGCGGACTATTAGAGCCATTAGTAAAAAGAAATCCTTTGGGTAAACTAAAGATTCTGGCGACATTCAAAAAGGATTCTAAATCTCAGATTGTCGGCGGTAAAGTTACATCTGGTAAAATTTCTCGTGGAGCAACAGCCGATGTATTAAGAAATAACGACCTGATTATCACGGGCAGACTTAGCCAGCTCCAACACAACAAAGCGGAAACTCAGGAAGTTAAAGAGGGCCAGGAATGCGGAGTCAGATTTGATACTTCCGGAAAAGATTTCAAAGAGATACTTGTCGGCGATATTCTGGATGTTTATCAGGAAGAAAAATTAGAGAGAAGCCTTTAATTTAATTGGCGGCATAGCCAAGTGGTAAGGCAGGAGTCTGCAAAACTCTTATACGCCGGTTCGATTCCG
>CAYSDF010000006.1:0-24976 GCA_964429675.1 uncultured Candidatus Saccharibacteria bacterium | reverse complement strand
AATCGATACTCTTGTCTGGGAATTGGAAGTTTCTGTATCTGATATTTACGCCAGAGTATATGTTATCCAGAAAATTAGGAGTACTGGCTGTTTTTGGGTCTAGTTGAAGTAGGTTCGTTAACCCGTCAATAATATTAGGCTCCCATGATGTCATGGCACTTGAAGCCTTTGTGCGATCTTGTATCTCTAGCAGTATCACGAGTTTCTTAGGGGTTGGACCGGAGGTTATTAATTGTCCGTTGGTATTATAACTTTCTACTTGGCCATAGAGAAGGACAGCCGAGTCGGTCCCGATAGATTCTTTAAGTCCTGTCGGATAATTTATAAAAAATCTATCGAATAAGCTTATAACTCCATAGGGCTGATTGTTCTCATCAGACATCTTTAACTTTTTAAACTCACCCTTATTAACAGATTGATCATTCAAGGCTTTGTAAAATATATCAGTCGGATTGCCAGTCTTGGGTATAGTAAATGTAATTTCCTGGATATTACCCAAGAGAGCATTTAAGTCCTTTGTAGGTCTTGGCGTGGGTGTTTCTTTGGGGCTGGCCTGGGTTGATGCCGTCGGTATAGGCTCAGATCTTTGATTAAAATAAGCGTAGTAAAAGTATATTCCGACGGCGGCCATTGCTACGGCACATGCAGGCAATATTAGTTTGTAATTAAGCGGTTTACGGAGAACATTATCGCTAGTTTCTTTTTTGGGTGGTGTCTGTACTAATGGCTTCGGTCCTTTTTCTAATGGGGGCTTGAATACATCCACGGGAGGTACTTGTTTTACCGGGGTCTGTGATGGGGAAAGGGGAGCTTTAAAAGCTAAATCCTTGGGCTTATCTTGGGGCAAGCTTATATTGGGGATAGGACTTTCGGGCGATAAGACTCTTTTTTTTACTTCAGTGTCTCCAAGTTTCTGACCCATCTTAAGTCGCTCTAAATCCTCAGAAAGCGTTCTGATAGTCGATTGATACTCTTGAATTTTGGGCCTCTCCGCTGGTTGTTTCTGGGCTGGACTTTTGGGTAAACTTGGGAGAGTTAGCTTGCTAGCTGGAAGCTCTTTGATCGATTGTTGCGGGATATTGGGAGTAGTGGGGGGTGAAGAGGGAACTGGCTTAGCCTTCTGCTCGACCTGAGGCGCTAATGGGGGTGGAGAATATGGCTGGGCACCCATCTGCGGATAGGTGGGGTTATTTTGATTTGAAGAAGGTCCGGATTTAACCAAATCTTTCACAAGATCGTCTATAGTGCTTATTTGAGGGATCTGGTCTGGCATTATTAATCTTTTAGATCCAAGCTATTAGCTTCTAGTAAAATAAATTAAAACTAAAAGCCGGCAACCGGAAACTAAAACTTGATGGTCAGATTAATTCTACCATATTTAACCATGTTTTTCATCATCTGCTGAGAGCTACCTTCTGCCTTTCATGGTCAGACTTATTCTGCCCATATCATCTATGCCTTTCACTGTGACATGAACTTTCTGACCGACTTTGAGTACATCAGTAACTTTGTTTACTCGTTCATGACTTATCTCAGAGACGTGGACCATGCCGTCTTTACCCGGTAATATTTCAACAAAAGCTCCGAAATCCATAATCCTTACAACGGTACCGTCGAATTCATCTCCGGCTTTAGGTTCAAAAGTGAGATCTTCGATCATCTTAATGGCCCTGGCCATGCCCTCTGCGGAAACACAGGTAATGAATATAGATCCGTCATCTTCAATATCAATTTCGGCGCTAGTCTCATCTATTATTCTATTGATAGTTTCTCCGCCCTTGCCTATTACTGCCCCTATTTTTTCGGGGTCTATTTTTATGGTTTTTACTCGGGGTGCCAATGGGGAAAGATCGGGTCTCGGTTGGGCTATCTTAGCATTCATTTTTTCTAATATCTCAAGTCGGGCCTTTTTAGCCTGGGCTAATGCATGTTCAAGCACTTCTTCTGTGATACCTTCAACCTTCACATCCATCTGCATAGCCGTGACACCATCTTTGGTTCCTGCAACTTTAAAATCCATATCTCCATGATGATCTTCGGGGCCTTGGATGTCGGTTAATATTTTGTAATTTTTGCCCTTGTCATCAAACATGACACCCATAGCAATACCGGCTACAGCCGAGCTAATAGGTACGCCACCGTCCATTAAAGCAAGCGATGAACCGCAGACGGATCCCATTGAAGACGAGCCGTTTGAGGCTAAAGTCTCTGAGACCATTCGGATAGTATAAGGGAATGATTCTTTACCAGGTATTACGGGTAATAAAGCCCTCTCAGCCAACGCCCCATGTCCTATATCTCTTCGGCTACCTCCACCCATGCGGCCTGTTTCACCGACGCTGTAGGGAGGAAATGAATAATGATGCATGAACCTCTTTTTGGTAAGAGCTATTTCCATTGTCTCTAGCCACTGTTCCATTCCTGGTGAAGCCAAGGTTAATATAGAAAGAACTTGAGTTGTGCCTCTCTGAAATAATCCTGTGCCGTGAGTAGAGGGGAGTACGGCAGTGTCAACGGAGATTTCACGTATCTCGTCCAGCTTCCTGAAATCGGGCCTCTTTTCTGATGTCAAAACATTATGATGGACAATATCATTGACCACCTCCTCGAATAAATGTTCAGCTTCCCGTACTTTAAAATCCAGGTCTTTAGAGTCCTTGTATGTTGCTTTGATATGTTCTGCTAGCTCCTTTTTTGCTGCAGCTACACCCTCTACGTACTCTTGCTTGATCTTTGTATAGATAACCTTTTCAAGGCGGGGAGATAAAAATTTATCTACTTCTTTTTTAAGTTCCTGATCGGTTTCTGCAAGAGCGAGCTGCCTTTTGGTAGGCTTAACATCTTCAAAAATACGCTGTTCAAGGGTGATTAATTTTTGAAATTCTTTGAATCCGGCGACAATGGCCTCGGCCATATCATTCTCGGGTATAATAGAAGCTCCGGCTTCGATCATATTGATTCGGTTTGATGTTCCGGCGACTACTATATCAAAACTGCTTTTCAATCTTTCCTCGTAGGTAGGATTAAAGACTAGTTTTCCATCGACTTTTCCGACTCTGGCACTGGCAACTGGGCCATTGAATGGAATGTCAGAAATCATAAGAGCTAGAGATGCGCCAAAAAGTGCCGGCATATCCGGATCATTCTGGCCATCAAATGAGAGGACGGTGGCCACCACTTGAAGGTCGTTGCGGATTCTATGATCAAATCGTGGACGTAGAGCACGGTCAATAAGTCGTCCACTTAGAATTGCTTCTTCGGAAGGACGGCCTTCTCGCTTTATCCATTTAGAACCTTTTATCTTGCCGGCTGCGTAATATCTCTCTTCGTAGTCAACCGAAAGAGGCATATAATCAATGCCTGACCGGGCCGATGAGGTCATAACGGCGGTAACTAATACTGCCGTGTTTCCATACTGAACATAAACCGAGCCATTAGCCAGGTTGGCTAATCTTCCCAACTCAACAACAAGCGGTTTTCCCGCGAATTCTTCAGTGTATCTTTTGATATCCATTATTTAGAAACTAACAAAAGAGTGAGAAACAATACTGGCCGCACTCCTCGAATAGTCAAGAAGTATGGCCAATTCAGCCCCATTCTGTTTGTCTGCCCGCTACTTTTGTTTGTTAATTAACTTTTTTAAAATATAACATGACTTACCAAAAAAATCCAGGAGAGAGGTCTTATTTAAGCGAGTCTATTTTAATAGAACCTTATCCTTCGCTTCTCCAAGGTCAACGAAATTATGAGCTACTGTGATAAGTCTGGCACTGGTACTGCGTTCAAATCCAGCTACTTCTACGATAAGGCCGCTGAATTTTAGGTAATCAACCAGAGGTTCATAGTCTCCATCGCCGGAAACAATGATTACGACATCAACGAGCTTAGAAAGGGTAATCGCATCAATGGCGATGGCCACATCCCAGTCTCCCTTTTTCATACCACCTGGAAATATCTGAAGATCCTTGGATTTTAATTCAAAACCGGCTTTTTCAAGAGCGTCAAAAAATGCCTTTTCTTCTTTGCTGTCGGATTTGATGACGTAGGCTATTGCTCGGACAAGTTCTCGATTGGCAGTGACCAGTCTTAGAAGTTCTCTGAAATTAACCCGGGCCTTATAAAGGTTCTTGGCTGAGTGGTACATATTGGAGACATCGACAAAAACACCGATTCGGTGGTTTTTTCTTTGAGGAACTGTAATCTTGTTTGCCATTAGTCTTATTTATCTAATTCTAACTTCTTAATGAGAGATGAATGTCTTTTGGGGGCTTCTCTCTTGAGGTAGTCTAAGAGGCGCTTTCTTTTAGCGACCATTTTTAATAGTCCGACTCTGGAACTATTGTCCTTGCTGTGCTTTTTGAGGTGCTTGGCCAGCTTCTCGATTTCCTCAGTAAACAAGGCAATCTGAACTTCCGGGGAGCCGGTATCTTTTTCATGAGTTCTATGACTTTCTACTATCTTTGACTTATCTTTTGGTTTTAACATTGATTCATGCCTGTTCGCCAGCCGCTTAGAAGCTAAGCCAGTTAACCGCGATTAATTATTTATATCATATATTACAGCATATGGATGATTTTTGCAACGGATAGGGTATAATAATAAATATGGCTATATCATATGCACTGCCGATGGGAGTAATTATTTTCCTTTGCTGGGCGGCATTTTATGCCAGTTATCACCACTCCTATAAAAAAGCGTATTGGTTCTTTGAATTCTGCCACTTCTCGGCCGGCTTCTTCGTTGCCACTTTCCTGGCTAATATATTTCAATCTCCTACGTTAATTATATTTGGTACGTTGTCGGTCGGTATAATCTGGGAGCTATGGGAGGTAATGAGAGAACGCTCCAAATACCTGAAGAAGTTGTTCAGGGAGTTGAAAATGAAGCAGGAGAAGATGACTTGGTCGGATACAGTACTTGATCTAGCCCTTGATATTGCCGGGGCCCTGATCTATGTCATTATTGTCTTTAGGTAGGCTATCAGGTATTGATATTGCGCGAAACTAAAATCTGGGATATAATATACTCCTTACTGGCAACCCCTTTGTGGGGTTCTAATTTTGTTTAAACGATGCTGAAGAAAATAGAAAACATTCGTAACATAGCAATAATAGCACACGTTGATCACGGCAAGACGACCTTGGTTGATTTTTTGTTGAAACAATCGAATACATTCCATGTAAAAGCGGAGGAGCTGGGCAAGGATCTGATAATGGATTCCAATGATCTTGAGCGGGAGAGGGGAATAACTATTTTAGCAAAGAATACCTCGGTCATTTATGTGCCCACCGGACATGCCAGTGATGCTGTAAAAATTAACATAATCGATACTCCGGGACATGCTGATTTCGGTGGCGAAGTCGAGCGAACTTTGAACATGGCCGATGGAGC
The DNA here is from genome assembly GCA_964429675.1 of uncultured Candidatus Saccharibacteria bacterium. Lineage (GTDB taxonomy): Bacteria > Patescibacteriota > Minisyncoccia > 2-02-FULL-40-12 > GWA2-44-9 > GWA2-44-9. The sequence continues at coordinate 19,585 of CAYSDF010000006.1, read as the reverse complement.
CTTACTTCTTGTGGATGCTCAGGAGGGCCCGATGCCTCAGACCAAGTTTGTTTTGAAAAAAGCCATTGAGCTTAATCTGAAAGTTATTCTGGTAATTAATAAAATTGATAAGCCCGGTGCTGATATAAAAAGGACAATTGATGAGGTGACTAATCTTTTCCTAAATCTTTCACAAGAAGAGCATCATCTTGATTTTCAAACCATCTATGCCATCGGTCGGGAGGGTAGAGCTTGGGATCATATCCCTTCCGTCCAAGAAAGATCCGCTCCGGCAACTCTTGAGCCGTTGTTTAAGAAAATTCTCGAGCATATTTCTCCACCCGAAGTCGATGCCGAGGCGCCTTTGCAGATTTTAGTAGCTAATCTTGATCGCGATAGTTTTCAGGGGAAATATACCATCGGCAGAATATCCAGAGGAAAAGTAAAAATAGATCAGGCGATTGTCGTCATAGATTTAAACGGTAAAAAGGAAAATTCCCGTATTGATAAAATTTTTACCTTTCGTGGTCTTGAGAGAGTTGAAGTTGAAGAGGCTTCTGCGGGTGATATCGTTGCTTTGACCGGTATTCCTAATGCTCATATCGGTATGACAATTGCCGATATTGAAAATCCCGAGGCTTTGCCCGCTATAGCGATCGAGGAGCCGACATTGAGAATTAGAATAGGACCGAATACTTCGCCATTCAAGGGTAAGGAAGGGACTTTTCTTAACTCTCGCCAGATAGGAGAAAGATTGAATCGTGAAATCGAAACCAATGTAGGCATGCGGCTTAAGGAATTAGGAGGCACTGATTTTATGGTTTCCGGAAGAGGGGAACTGCACCTTTCTATATTGATTGAAACCTTGCGTAGGGAAGGGTTTGAGCTGGAAATTTCAAAACCAGAAGTAATTATAAAAGAAGTAGACGGCAAAAAGATGGAGCCTTTCGAGGAAATAACCGTCGATATACCGGAAGAATATGTCGGGGTTATCACGACTGAATTTGGTAAGAGAAAAGCGGAGTTAGTAGATTTGATAAATCATAATAACGGCTACTCTCGGCTGGTCTATCATATAAGTACTCGCGGCTTTCTTGGTTTAAGAAATGTTTTGGTTACTGAAACCAAAGGCACGGCCGTGATAAACAGCATCTTGCTAGGCTACAGGGAAGAAGGAGGAATGATGGCCAGGATAAGAAACGGAGTTTTGATTGCTTCTGAAACCGGCAAGGCCGTAGCTTTTGGACTTCAGGTCGCTCAGGGCAGAGGAGCAGTATTTATTGCTCCGACTACGCAGGTCTATGAAGGGATGATCGTAGGATTAAACAGCCGTAAGGAAGATATTGAAATTAATGTTTGTAAAGGAAAGGAACTGACCAATATGCGGTCAAAAGGAGCGGACGAGGCTATAGTTATATTCCCGCCCTTGATTATGACTCTCGAACAAGCTATTGATTTTGTTGAAGATGATGAGCTGGTGGAAGTAACTCCTGAGTCGATCAGATTAAGAAAGAGATATCTCACCAAGAACGACCGGGTGAAATTTAAGAGGACATCAAAAGATGATTAAAATTGACACAGTTTTAATTTAGGATATTCTTGAGTAATGAATCCCCACACTCAGTAAGGATTTGCGGCTTCTATTTCTCTGAGTATGGGGAAGTAATAAAAATTTAGACTATTTAACATCGGTTTTGATAAATTTCTTAAACCGCACAAGAAATATATCCTTACTGAGTGTGGGGATGAAAATAGAAAATAAAAACTATCTCTTCTTTATAGCAATTATAGCTATATTGGCTGTCGCAGTGGCGGTGCCCTTATTGTTGAATAAAAAGGGTAGTAATCAGGAAGTTACTACCTCGCCATCGGCCAGCCCAAGTCTCAGTGCTACTCCTGAATTAGGCATAAAATCTGTCTCATCTGCCAGTCCGTCTCCGGGCGTCAATATATTAGAGGGATCTTACCAGGATTGGTTCAATCAGCTTGACCCACAGGGTAGAGTTTTAGGTCTTAGGCCGGGCTGCTCAAGTGTTGTCCCTTCAAATGTTACATACAAAAATAATACGCTCATAATGATCGATAATACATATACATCCGATGCGCTTACCCTCAAGATCGGCGACCGTTCTTACGATCTTGCTCCTCATGCTTGGCACCTAACTACTCTTTATAGCGCCAAGTTACCTATTGATTTGACTATCTCTTGTGGAGGTATTGAGCTTGGATCTGTCAGGTTGGAGAAGTAATTTACGACAAATAAAAAAAGCGGTGCTCACCGCTTTTTTGGTCCTTTGGGATATACTAGGCAGGAATATTGACCGGCTTCAAAATAGATACATTCCTCATCTATAATTCTTGCTATCTCAGCTAATTTTTTAAGGAGGGTTGGGATTCTGTTCTTTCCTTCGAATGAGACTCTGTAAATTCTACAACGGTCTTTAAAAACAACTTCTCGATCGCTGATCCAAACTCCGAAGTTCGGAATTATAGATGAAGTGTAGGCTCGGAATTCTTTTGATAAGAAATTCTCGAGATGCTTTTCTAGGTTCTCACTCCCTGACTTTATTCTCAATTTCTTTTCAGGGATCAGGAATACTGCTGGTCGGCCAAGATCTACCAGTCTATAGTGGGGGTTCTTGGCAAACCCCGCCCACTTGCTACTTCTTCTCATGAAACCTCCTGGCATAGGTTGTTAAGGATTAAAAATAATAGCATATAAATCTGAGAGCGTCAACAAAAATTTTGTAAGAACGGCTCACTTGCCGCGTCTGGATATATAGGTATAGTGTATATACCAATAAATAAACCATTAATTATATAAATATATGATAAAAAAGTTACTTGTATTGTCAGCTATAGTAGGAGTTTCAGCTATTGGTTTTGCCGTAAATGCCAAATCAGATCATAGCCAGAGTGTAAATGGCAGGGGAGACGTTCACGTATCGGTAGTAGCTACCGCAACGCCCTCATCCTCACCTTCGCCTTCGGTCTCGGCGTCACCTTCTTTTAGCCCATCGCCTACACCGGTAGATCATGATAATGATCATATGAGTGCACGAGCACTTTGTCAGGTAAGAGCTAAGGATGGATATCTCGTTAAGTTGATAGTTGCTATGGAGAAATATCTTTCCTCTGGCAAGAAAAAAGATGCTAGAGATGCTTTTCATGCTGCCAAAAAGCTTGCTCAGGATAGTTTCAAACAGGCCAAAGATGCATGTAAGTTAGTAAGGCCAAAACCAACGCCGACACCAAGTCCGAGCCCGTCTCCGACTGCATCGCCTTCGCCTTCAGTCACGCCTAGTCCGTCTATAACCCCTACACCGTCGACTACGCCCACCCCTAGTCCGAGTGCTACCCCAACTCCTAGTGCCACACCGACCCCTTCACCATCTGTGACTCCAACACCTTCAGCAACCCCGACACCCACTCCAAACCAGTAAAACTGTAGTCTTGATAAAAATAACCCCGCTTCATGGCGGGGTTTGGGTTCACGAGGAGAAGGTAAATCAAAAATCTAGTCTACTTAGTCTTTGAATCTATGGATTTATATAGGGTACCTGTTGTATAATTAATAAAAGGTCGAACAATGCAGATTTAAATCCCCGCATTGTATTATGATAGTCAAATTAATAATTAATATAAAAATTTATTATGAATAAAACTTTCTTAATAGCCCTCCTTATTGCTGTTGCCATCGCTGGAGGCGTCTATATCTATAAAGCCAAACACCCCGGCATGAAAAGTCCCATGTACTCGGCCAGTCCTTCTCCTTCCAAATCACCTGTTTCGGGAAAAGGTGAAGTTATATTTGAGGTTACGGATAAGGCCATTGATATGAAGAGTATCAGTGAAGTAGAGCTAACCATGAGTCGTATGGAGCTATACAGCTCCGTCAAGGGCTGGGTTACAGTTTCAGAGAAACCTAAGACATATAAGCTGTTGCAACTTAATTCATCGAGCCAACTAGCTTTTGCTGCTAAGACTAATATTGATGCCGGAACCTACACTAATATAAGATTGTTGATTGATAAAGTCGTTGTAAAGACCAAGAGCGGAACGATGGCAACGGCCAAGTTGCCCTCAAATGCTTTTACCGTCAGCGTCAATACTCTGGTTAATGCTGATGAAACGTCGTCGGTTAAGTTAGATTTCTTGGCTGACAAGTCTCTTCATACCGCAGTAAGCGGCGAGTATGTATTCGCACCGGTGGTTGGAATTGAGGAACGAACAAATACTACAGCTACCACTGATGCACAGGGGATGGTCACCATCTCGGGCGGCTCGGTTACTAGCAATACAATGTTCGGTATGGATCTAGATGGTACAATGAAACTCAACTTCCAACTTGATGCTAATGCAGTCATCAAGCTTGAAGGCGGAATTCTTAAACTAAATACTACTGGAAGTGTAAACTACTAGGTGAAACTCTAATTAACCTAACTAAAACAACCCAGCGGGTTGTTTTTAGTTAGGCACCTCTATAGCGAGGGCAGAGATTTACGATAAATTGATAATAAAAAAAGCGGTGTTTACCGCTTTGATTCTTTTGGATAGATGAGGCAAGAATATTGACCGGCCTCAAAATAGATACATTCTTCGTCGATAACCGTCGCTATATCAGCCAATTTTTTAAGGAGGACTGGGATCCTGTTCTTACCATTAAAAGAAACTTTATATATTCTACAACGGTCTTTAAAAATTAATCAATAAAAAACCTGAGTAAGGTCGGTTATCAAGATTTATTTTTTAGGTATACGAGATTTAATTTTGAGAAACAAAAAGCTCAGGATAATTCCTGAGCATTAGGGGTAATTTTTTTGGCATGTATCTTATAAAGTTCCATACAGATATAATTCACGGCGAGCAGTAAGCAGCCTATAATAAAATTATTTCCATTCCAGAACACAATACCTGATGCCAGGCCGGAGCTTAAGGCGGTTAATCCTAGAAATACACACAATATGAAATGATAAATACCCTCTCCCGTATCTTTACAGTTTTTATAAAGAGCTTGCAGGTTTATACCCATAACTATATATCTTCTTCCTCTTCGTCCGCATCCTTAACTGCCAAGAACTCATGCTCACATTTTGGACACTTTGTTCTTATCTTTGTTTCGGAAATGTGTGAACTGAACAAGAAAAACAGGATAATAAATGCCCAGGGACTTCGAGTTATATAGAATGCAAAGCCAGTCAAAGCCATTATCCCTAGATTTATCACCACACCGCCTGTACTCATAACCTGCTCCTCCCATAGCTAAGAACGTGATTATATGGTACATCTAAGTTAAAACTAAGTCAAGGTATTGACCTTTGTTAGTAGCAACCAAAAACAGCCATTTCTGACTGTTTTTAACGAAGACTCTAATAATCTCCTTCTCTAGTTCAGGGGGTTTTAAGAAATTGGCACTTCTTAATGCCTAACTTAAGGATGTTTATGAGTTTAGTCTTGCAAAATAAAAAGCGGCTATTTGCCACTTTTGATTGTCGCTAATATATTCGGGCACCAGGATGCCCAGGTGCTTTCTCTGGAGCATCTCTCGCAGCGAAGATAAAAACGCACCCCATCTTCGTTTTCATATGCATGGCGTTTGTTTTCGTACTTTCTTTCTAGGAAATAATTGATACAACATGGCGGATAGCCAAACAATATACCGGTTAATGCTTTAATTCTGGCCCCTTCCTCCGGGCTGGATGAGCGACTCAGTCTCTCAATGAAGTAAAGTAGCGCCTTGGCTACAGTCATATCCTTGATCTCTTCAATAATACTATCGATGCCGGATATATATTTAGTGTTTTCAAATTTCTCCAATGCTTGCAGGGCTATTGATGCCGCCATTTTTTCGGGCAAACCAAAAATGCAATATCTGGTATTTTCGTGTATGAAAAAATGGCGTTCCAAATTTGCCAGTACTGATTTTCGAATGAGAGGAGGGGAGAGCTCAAAAGTTTGATATGCCGGTTTTAAGCCCAAGATTACCAGGTCAAGCATAGCATAGGGATCAGGCGTCATTCTATGGCTACCTTTGTAAATGAGCAATTCTTCGTCTTAAAGTAGCACTGTCCTTATAAAATGCCAATCTTTTTATGGAAATTATGAGACTTAGAGAGATTTTAAATTCTAATTAAAAGAAAAACCTATCGACTAGGATAGGTATCATTTGGTGTTGGTTTACAATTCTTACAAGGACGATAGCCTTCAGCAATGGCATCGTCCCAAGTAAGAAAGAAAACTCTGTTCTCTTTTTTCATTCTCAATCCAGATTTGCAATCTAACCTGCCGAAGATTTTGCCAGGTCGCCAGCCTGCGTACCTGCCAGGAATCCTACTTTCTATAGTTTTACCATTGCAAAGAACTTTATATCTATTTTTCATGCCGAGCCCCCATTACCAGTCAGTATTATTATTTATCCTATAGCAATATATGTTTTTATCAATGTCCCCGCTATTATTCCTTCGACAAACACTTCGGCCGTGAGTTCAGTACCGAACGGCTCAGGACAAGTCATGACATTCACTAAGTTCACAGGTTCACTATTCCCATGAATCAGATTTTATTATCCACAGGAATTGTATCGGGGTTCTGATAAATCAGAAAATTAAAAGGCCGACATTTAGTCGGCTAAAATGGCATATTATCATCGTCTGTATCGCCATCGGGAAAATACTCGGTTCTCTTATTCATCACATCAACAAGAACTCGAGGCCTATACAACATTGCATCTTCATCCATAAACTCAAATAATACTTTTCCATTTTCGTCTATTTCTAATCCAGAAAACCCCCAACACATCATATGAGTTGAATCATAAAGTTCTTTTGCTTCTTTAATTTGAGCCAGAGTAACTGAATGCTCCTTCCCTTCATCATCTACTAGAACAAACTCCATATCACCATCTTCGTAAACGAAGAGGTTCCCGTCCTCAACGATTACGTATACCTGTCCCTGAGAAGGTTCGGCTTGGTTGAATACGACGGCCTTCTTTCCATTTCTGACCGTCTCTCCCTTTGCGGGCCAATGTTTAAGAAGACTCAGAACATCACTGCTTTCGAGAGCTTTTTGTGCATTTTCAATGAGAAGACTCATGTAAACTCCTTTATCACAAGAACTGGCAAGATATTATCAAACAAAGGATTATCAATCAATATCCCCGCTGTCATTCTTTCAACAATCTCAGGACGAGTCACGGCACTCGCTAAGTTCACAGGTTCACTAAATAGTTAGAGAGTTGCTTTTTAATGAATCTCCTGCCAGCTCCACTTTTGAGAAATACTTCACGCCCACGAGCATCTTTTTCATTTAAATAACTTTCAGAATAAATTAGCTTCCAGTTCTTTTTTAATTTTGTAGTCCTTCCCCCCTGGCCATTCTGATGCTCAAAGATTCTCCTCTCTAAATCAGAAGTAAAACCGATGTACCAAGATCTATCCTTTTGATTTTCTAATAGATAAACAAAATACATTACAGTAAGATATGCCACGTGAACAAAAACGGCCGTTAAGCCGTTTTTGTTTTTACGCGGTTGCGGGGGTTGGATCTTCACGTCAAAAAACTTTTGACTCGCAGGCTAGCAAAAGTTTTTTTCTTGGAAACCGGGCGGTTTCCAACTTCCAGCACGGGAAAGAACTTTTCTTTCCCGACCCCTATCTTGTTCAAATCCAACCCGACCGAACTAGAAATTAAATCAAAACCACCCATGAGAGGGTGGCCTTGATTTAATTTAGTTGCGGGGGTTGGATTTGAACCAACGACCTCCGGGTTATGAGCCCGGCGAGCTGCCAGACTGCTCCACCCCGCAGAGCTATAATACAGCCAAAGGGACTTAAAGGCAAGTAAGGATTGACATTTATAATAAATAGTCTAAGATAGTATCACGGCCCAGGGGGCCTCTAGGTCATTAATAATCCAAAAAGGAGAAGTCAAGAATGAGAGTAAGAGGTTTAGTTGGTTTTTCTACGGCATTAGTGCTTGCATTTTGTTTATCATCAAGTCTTTCTGCCCAAAAAGGCGGCAGTCATTCATCGCCTTCGCGGAGTTATTCGAGTCCAAGGCCATCGCCTTCGCCGAGCAGAACCTACTCAAGCCCAAGAGCGCCATCTCCATCTCCGGCACCCAGGAGCTATAGTGCTCCAAAGCCACCTTCGTATACGCCGCCTTCCCGGACTTATTCAAGTCCAAAGAGTCCGGCTACTCCGAGCGTCGGCTCATCGCCAAGGCCGAATTTCAAATCAAATTACGATTCCGGTGCATCAGGGGCCCAGCAACGGCAGGAATCACAGCGCGCTTATCAGAAAGCTAATCCTCCAAAGTATGATGCCAAAGATCAGCGTATCAGGGATCTTGGCAGCCAGTTGTCTCAAGAGAGAATGGCAAATAGGGAGTATAGAAAACAGAGTGTCTATGGCTCTTATTACGGTCGTCCGATGCCAGCGGATGTCTATCACGATAATTTCAATGTTTTTTTCTGGCTGTGGCTAATGGACCGTCCTCAGTACGACCGGGACAGATGGGTCTATAATCACCGGGATGAGATGGATCAGGCTCGATTAGAAGAGCTACGCAAAAAAGATGCTGATCTTGATCGGCGTTTATCCGAAATGGAAAAGAATGGCACGACTAAGGATCCTAATTACGTCCCATCCGGAGTAGATAAGGATTTGATGTATAGCGACGACTCAGTTAAGACTGCTTATAAGGAGACTCATTCTAGCTTTCCTTGGTTTACTGTAATAATGGTAATCGTATTGGTTGGCGGATCGGTATACTACCTTGGGTTTGTTAAGCGTTGGAAGGTTCAGTAATGCCAAGTGTTAAAATTCCGGGTGTCAAGGTGGCGGGTGGAGCTACTCTTTGGGAAATTATCCGGCACAAGACCAGTGCCCCCGAAGAGCCGGCGGAATTTAAGGTTTACAATCCTCTTCGGGCAAGAACCGGAGATTTCCTGAGTATTGATACCGATGAACTTTCAGGAAAGCATCTCACGATTTCCCAAGTAAGGGTTTATACGCGGACCATCGGTTCTGATAAGTTTAATTTTACTGACTACGTAGCCTCGGAAGGGGATGCGGCGGTTGTTGTAAGAGTAAATACTATTTCTAATCCTGACCCCTTCAGCCATAAGAAGTGTAATGTTCTGCTTCTCGGCCTTGATTTTGAATCGTCATATTCTGAAAATAATATGGAAGATTTTCACAAGTCCGTCTTGCCGACCGGAATAATGGAAGTCAGGGATGATAAGGGCGAGGTTATCGCCACTTATGAGCGGGTCAACGGTGTGGCCGATCCATATGAGGCCAGAGTCACAGTATTTGATGATCGCAGCGGTCAGCCTAAGACCGAGAGCCTTGATTATTGGGATTTTGGCAGAGACAATAATGGCAAGCCGGAGTTCTATCTCGTAGAGATGGACACTACGACTGGCTATATGAAAATGCTTAAAGGCTCTGAAATTTCCGAAAAAGATGTTCTGCTTCTTCCGGCTGGTTTGGCGGAAGTTTAATAGTAAACGAAACAACAAGAGACGAGAAAAAGGAGAAACGAGACATGAAGCTTTGGCAGAAGTTCGAGGATGCGGTGCGCGCTAATATCAATGATCTTTTGGATAGATCTACTGATCCGGTCAAGGAACTCAACCTGATGGTTGAGGACATGCATACCTTCAGAGATCAGCGCGTGAGAGCTGTCGGCGATGCCGTCCAGGCTCTAAAGCGCACCGAGGCTGATCTTGCCGATGCCAATGCAGGAGTTGCCCGTTGGGGTGATAGAGCTCAGCGCGCCAAGACGGATGAAGAAAAGCGCTCTGACTTGAGGCAGCAGATTCAACAGGAAAATTTGGCCAAGACTCTTCAGGCTGCAGTCGATCAGGGCAATCAAAAGGTCTCGACTCTTGAGGGCGAGATCGCTCAGCTTGACGAAAAGCTCCAGGAGCTGGAGTCCCAGAAGTCTATTGTTGCCGTCAGAGTCAGAACGGCTCAGGCTCAGAGAGATATGCATACTGCATCGACTTCAAGCCATGGCCGTACAGTTGATCCAAGTGACGTGCTCAGGCGCGTTGATGATGAGGTCAAAGATATCGAAGCTCAGGCCAGCGGCGCCGATGAGGTGGAGCGTTTGAATCAGAATGCGAGTCCGGAAGCGAGAGCTAGCGCCTCAGATCTGGATGATGAAGTAGAGCGACGCTTGGCTTCAATGAGAGCCGGCAGCTCAGCTGCCACTAAGTAAGTTGCCTAAAGGTGCGGATTCCGCACCTTTTTAATTTGACATTCTAGCTGTTAAGCTGTATTGGTTACTAAAAGCATCTGAGGGATGGGAAGTATCCGTGGGAATTAAGGGTGTGGTCCTAAGAGCAATACTTTATTTATGTTCTTTAGAGGTGGCGATTCGGTGGTTCTTTCTCGAAGGCTACTATTATCGGCTTGCTGTTCAAGCAAGGCATCTATATAAACAAAGCGATCTTTTCAAGATGAGATGGCAGGAAGTTGATCTCGAATATGCAGAAAATAGTTTTGAGAATGTGGGAGATTACTTTTTCGAAAAAGCCAAAAAAGAGCCATTTATAATCAGGTGGGCGATCTTTAAAGACGCCCTGTTTAATAGGCCGTTCCGTAGTTATTACATCGAGGATGATTGATAGGAGGGGAAAGGAGAAAATGCGAAGTTTTAATTGGTATTACCCCGCTGGTAGGCGGGGCCTTATTATATTTAGAACCTATGATCTAGCTTTTTATATAATTATTAACCAAATTCATATTGCAAGAGAAAATAAAATCAGAGAATACTGGAGTAAATATTTGGATATTTCAAGAAGCCAGTTTAGAAAAACTAGTTTTACAAAGTTTAGACAGAACAAGGTCTATGAAAATTATGAAAACTATTACGGTACATTAAGGTTCAAGGTATTGAAAAGTACCGATTTATTCTATAAAATTAATGGATTGGCCGAAGCCCTACTTGCGACTGGGAATAGGGATAGAAAGCCTACTTTAATGTCGACGTAGCTCAGCGGTTAGAGCGAAGCCCTCATAAAGCTTAGGCCGGAGGTTCGAATCCTCCCGTCGACACACGGAAACAATTTATAACTGTATTCTACATGAAGAACTCTTTTGCTCATAAATTCCACAAGTTCGATTCAGGCCTGCGCCTGATAACCGTTCCAATGCCCGCTACCAAAACAGCGACGGTTTTTGTGCTGGTCGGGACTGGCTCCAAATATGAGACCAAAAATATAAATGGCATATCGCATTTTTTGGAGCATATGATGTTTAAGGGGACGAAGAAGCGACCCGGAACTATGGATATAGCAAGGGAGCTTGATTCTATCGGGGCTGAGTACAACGCTTTTACTGGCAAAGAATATACCGGCTATTATGCCAAGGCTAGCATAGAGAAGCTGGATACTTGTCTCGATGTGGTGTTTGATATTTTTCTTAATTCAAAACTAGACGAAAAAGAAATTGCTATAGAAAAAGGAGTTATTGTCGAGGAGATAAATATGTACCGTGACTTGCCGCAGCGCCATGTAGGCGATTTGTTTGAGGAGCTTTTATATGGTGATCAGCCGGCAGGGTGGAGTATTGCCGGCGAGAAAGAGACGGTTGTTGATTTAAAGCGCGAGCAGTTTGTAAATTATTTTAATACTCATTATATCGCCGAGAACACCATCGTTGCCGTAGCGGGGAATGTTAAGTCCGATGAGGTCAAGAAAAAGATCGAAGGCTATTTCAAAACTATCCGCCACGGAAGTTCCATCGGCAAGCTGGCGGTGAAAGAAGAGCAAAAAGAGCCTAAGCAAATAATAAGTTTCAAAAAAACAGACCAATCACATTTTATCTTAGGCTTTCGATCTTTCAACATGTTCGACGATAGAAGATATGCCCTAGCTGTATTATCCAAGATTCTAGGCGGAGGAATGAGCTCAAGATTATTCTATGAAGTAAGGGAAAGAAGGGGATTGGCCTACTATGTCAGGTCGGAAACGACTCCTTACACTGATAGCGGCTATTTTTCCATTAGTGCCGGCGTAAATAATGAAAAGGCGCTGGATGCTGTAAAAGTAATTCTTGATGAAGTTAGGAAGATAAGGAAAGATGGCGTTACCGAGAAAGAGCTCCAGCAGGCCAAAGACAATGCTGAAGGCGGTATTGCTTTGGGCTTGGAACATTCAGATGGAGTGGCGATGAGCTATGCCGATTCGGTGCTATTCCATAAGAAGGTTTTGACCCCAGAGGAAGAACTCGCTAAAATAAAGAAGGTAACCCTTCGGGAGGTCAATCAAGTCGCCAAGGACATATTCATCAATAAGGGACTCAATTTTGCTCTTATCGGGCCATTCAAGGAAGATAAACCATTTAAGGATATTCTAAAGATATAATATGGAAGAATCACGTACCAGTCACAAGCACATTCATATAGAGGTCAGCACATCCAGCATTATGAAGTTGGTTGCCATTGTTTTAGCGGTTATCTTCATATATATATTGAAGGACGTATTTATAGTATTTTTGTTCGCATTGATTATAGCCTCAGCAATTATTCCGTTTGCTAATTGGCTTGAGTCTAAGGGCTTGCCGCGGTTATTTGGAGTCTTGGGGCTTTATCTGGTTTTCTTTGGAATGGTCGTGCTTGTTTTGTCCTTGGTAATACCGTCTATAGCCAATGATTTATCACAGCTCAACTCGACTCTGCCCAAAATAGTAGATAAGGTTTCAACTTCTCTTGAGAATGTTCAAAAGGGCTCACCTCAGTATTTGGATTTCATAAGCGAGATACAAAACCTACTTGATACCTTCTCGGCCTATCTTCAGCAGTCATCTCAGTCGGTCATAGGATTGATAGTTAACGTATTTGGCGGATTACTGTCATTCGTCGCTATTATAATATCTTCTTTCTACTTGTCGGTTATGAAAAAAGGTATAGAGAGTTTTATTCATTCAGTTGTTCCAAGTGATAATGAATCGTATATATCTGATTTATGGAAAAGAGTTGAGGCTAAGGTCGGGAAATGGCTGCAGGGCCAGCTTCTCTTGGCGCTTATTATGGGACTGATTGTGTATATAGGACTATCTCTTATGGGGATTAAATTTGCATTAATTTTAGCGCTCCTTGCGATGGCCCTTGAAATCGTTCCTATGGCCGGTCCTGTACTAGCGGCGATACCGGCGGTTTTCCTGGCATTTCTCCAAAGTCCCAGCTTAGGTCTTTGGCTGATTGTATTTTATGTAGTCGTGCAACAGCTTGAAAGCCAGGTTCTCGTGCCTTTAGTCTTGGGTAAAACAACAGGCCTCAATCCGGTTGTGGTGATTATAGCTATCCTGGTGGGCGCCCAGCTGGCGGGCATAGCGGGCATGCTTTTATCTGTTCCTGTCGCGACAATAATTGTCGAGATGCTGGATGATTTGGCCAAGCATAAGGAATCTAAAAGGGTTGTATCTTCCTAGTCATGCCCACTCTATATGTTGTAGCCACACCGATTGGTCCCGATTTGCTAATTGTGTATTGCGCAAAGTAAATCAGGACAACCTTATATAAAATGCTTTATATTGTAGCTACTCCAATTGGTAATCTCGAAGATATAACCCTCCGGGCCATCACCGTATTGCAATCCGTTGATTTGATTTTAGCTGAAGATACAAGAGTTACGAGAGTTTTAATGCAAAGATATAATATAAATAAAGAAGTCATAAGCTACCACGAGCACAGTACGATTAAAAAAATAGACCGTGTCATAGAGCTACTTAAAGAGGGCAAAAATATTGCCCTGGTATCTGATGCCGGAACCCCGGGCATTAATGATCCAGGTAGTTTTCTGGTAAAAAGTATTTTGGAGTCGGTGCCAGATTGCAAGATAGTGCCAATACCCGGCGCCAATGCTGCTGTTGCAGCATTGAGTATAAGCGGATTTCCGGCAGACAAGTTTGTGTATCTTGGTTTTCCGCCCCACAAGAAAGGCCGTCAGACATTTTTTAAAAATATTTCTGACATAGAAGATACGATTGTTTTTTATGAATCAAAGTATAGGATAATGAAAGCGCTGGAAGAGTTGCGGACATTATCCCAGATAGGGGACCCCGTAAAATCCCGTGGAGACGGAGTCTCTTTACGGGATCACGGGGCAGGGAGGCCGCTTATGGTTGGCCGGGAGCTAACCAAGCAATTTGAGACCGTATACCGGGGCACTGCGGATGAAATAGAGCGCCAATTAAAACTAAATAAAAATCAAACACTAGGAGAATTTGTAGTAGTGATTGGTCCTAAATAATATGCCCGAAAAATATAAAGGTATAATTGAAGAGATTCGACGTGAAAATAAAACCGTCGAAGCTCAAAAAACGAGTGAGGTAAAAAGAAGCCCACACCATGCAATCGTAGAAATAGAGGGCCCTATTAAGCGTCTGATTGAGCAGATTCAACCTAGTATAGAAAAGGGTGACTACGCCGTAATTATTGGCGATGATGCTTCCGGAAGAATCCCTACCTTAATTTTCTCCAGATTTATTAGAAAGATTTATGAGCAAAAAGGGTACAATTCTCCCGAGGTGAGATTTATCGCTGGGTCACGTAATTTCGGAACTTGGGATGAAGAGGGCGAAGGGGGAAAATATAGTTCCGTAAGGTCATTTCTAAAAAATCTAAATATTGCTAGCGACAAGAAAGTACTTATTGTAACAGATACTATAGCGTCTGGGAGCAGTCTCCTTCCCATTGTAAATGCGTTAAGATCTTTAGGCGCTCATTTCGATATCGTAACAGTTGGCATGTTGTTAGGTTATGAAGATGAAGTTAAGAAAAAGCTGGGGGATAATATATATATAGGCGTGGACCATCTCCCAGGAATCTATAGCAATGATAATTTGTCAGGAGTTTTTAAGAAAAAAACAGAGCTACACTCAAAAACCTTGAAGTCTCAACTTGGTAGAAGCTTTGACAGAAGCGACGACGAAGGCGATATCCAGGAGAATATAAAAAATGCACGAGAAGATGCAAATGAGGTCGCCGATCATTTAATTGATTGGTATGAATCCCAAGAAAATGAAAAATAAATTCTACATTACAACCTCAATCATGTATGCCAATGGATCGCCTCATGTCGGCTTTGCTCTGGAGCTGTTACAGGCGGATTTTTTAGCTAGGTACAATCGTCTTTTGGGCAATGATACCTGGTTTCTTACCGGCACCGATGAACATGGCACGACCGTCATCAAAGCCGCCAATAAGGCCGGAAAGTCGCCGAAAGAATTTGTCGATGCAATATCGGCCAGAGTTTTAGATCTGACTAAAGAACTGAATATCTCCAACGATGACTTTATCAGAACCTCGGATCAGGTCAGGCATTGGCCAACAGCCAAAAAATTCTGGGGCTTAATAGGCGACGATCTCTATAAGAAAAACTACGAGGGACTATATTGCGTGGGGCATGAAGCCTTTATCAAAAAAAGCGATTTAGTAGATGGGCTTTGTCCATTGCATAAGACGGAACCAGAGAAGATCGAAGAGGAAAACTGGTTTTTTAAGCTCACTAAGTATAAGAAGCAGGTCAAAGATCTGATAGAAAGTGGGGAATTAAAAATTGTTCCTGAATCAAGAAAGAGCGAAATTTTAAACATAATTGAAGATGCCGAAGATGTCAGTTTCTCAAGAATAATGAAAGATTCAGATTGGGGCATCCCTGTTCCGGGAGATAGTACTCAGACCATGTATGTCTGGGCCGATGCTTTGACGAATTATATCTCAGCCTTATATTCTGCTGATGGCGGAGACAAATTCAGGAAATTTTGGCCGGCAGATGTTCATCTTGTGGGAAAAGATATTTTTCGTTTTCATGCTATGATCTGGCCGGCAATGCTTCTGTCTGCTGAGATGCCTTTGCCCAAAGCTATATATGTACACGGGTTTATCAATGTCGACGGTCAGAAAATGTCTAAGACCATCGGAAACGTTATCGATCCTTTCGAACTAATAAAAAAATATGGAGTCGAGGTGACCAGATATTTCTTACTTCGTGAGATTCCTTCGGGTGAGGACGGCAATTTTTCATATAAGAAACTTGAAGAGCGATACAACGGCGATTTGGCCAATGGTCTGGGTAATTTAGTCCAAAGAGTTATAACTCTTATAGAATCAAAACTTGGTGGCGAGTTAATTTTCAACAAAGATATTCTCGGGAAAGAAGTCAACGAAAACGTGGATGAATCTTTCAAAAGATATCGAGAAAATATAGACCGTTTCGCCTTGCATGAGGCCATAGGTAATGTCTGGGAGCTGATCAGCTTTGGGGACAAATATATGGATGATAAAAAGCCCTGGGCGGCAATTAAGCATGACGAAGCAGAATTCTTAAGGATTATGACCAATCTTGTCCATGTACTATACAATGTTGCCTGGATGCTTTTGCCTTTTATGCCTGAGACAGCCGATAAGATTTTTGAAGCGTTGGGAGCTGATAAGAATGCCAAGACATTGGGAGGCTATAAATTTTTAGTAAAAAAAATCCCTCCTTTGCATAAAGCTTCGGAGGGCAAGGGCGGGGGATTGTTCCCGCGGCTAAATTAAAAAGTCAGCATTATTCCGGCTTACTAATTTAAGGGGAAGGTTTGTCTTTTTCTCCCTGCTTGGACTGAATCAGCTCTTCAGTTCGTACGACTTTTCCGATTATTTGGAAAACTTTAAGAGCAATTCTCGCAATCTGTATGGCGCATATCACCATTGCAACCCCGAGCACTCCCAGAAGAATCTTTAAGATCATTAGCCCTCCTTCAGAATCGGCTTATAAATTGTATCATAATTAAATCAGATGTCAATATTTGACTCCCACTGCCATCCTCAGATGGAACAATATGACCCCGTAAAACTGCCTGACGGCAGTTACGGGGCAAGTAATGACCGCGAAGAGATTTTAAGGCGCGCCAAGGATGCCGGTGTTTCTATGATTTGTGTAGGCGTAGATCTAGAGACTTCAAAGAAGGGAATTAAGCTTGCTCAAAAGCATGACAATATGTGGGCCTCGGTTGGACTACATCCTAATGATGCAGGGGAGAGTATCAAGGGGCAAGTATTAAGTATTAAGGAGTATGAGGACTTAGTAATTGACGGCAAAGTTATAGCTGTTGGAGAGATTGGATTAGATTACTATCGTACTCCTGAGGCTGATAAACAAATAAGGCAAAAAAAAGTTTTTAGCTTATTCCTTGAGCTAGCCATTAAATACAACAAGCCAGTTATTATTCACTCTCGTGATGCGGCAAAAGGCAGTTCTGGAAGAGTCCATTCTGACATGCTGGAAATCCTTAATACTAAATACTTAATACATAATACTAATATGGGTGGCGTGGCCCATTCATTTACCGGTACAAAAAACGAAGCTAAGAAATACTTAGAGCAGGGCTTTTACTTGGGCTTCAACGGGATCATCACTTTCGCCCGTCAGTACGATGAAGTCGTAAAATATGCTCCGCTTGATAGGATACTTCTTGAGACTGACGCGCCGTTTCTTTCACCGGAACCATTTCGCGGCCAAAGAAACGAACCGGCTCGTGTTGTTGAAGTGGCCAAAAAACTAGCCGAACTCAAAAAAGAGCCATTAGAAAAAGTGATTGAACAAACAACAAAGAATTGTCAGAAACTCTTTAAACTGATATAAAACTGAGGAAGTTCTTTGTCGTAGAGGTGTCCAGTGAAAGTGCTGATCCAGAGTTTCAGTTTTAAAAGAACTGGCTATCCGGCGGATAAAACCGGAAAGGGCGGCGGCTTCGTATTTGATTGTCGGGCTATAGATGCCTATGATTATACTAATCATGTTCCCGGTGCTCCTTATTCTCATATGCATCTTACGGGATTAGATTCACAAGTAGCGAATGCGCTTGAAAGAGATGCCGAAACTCAAGATTTTTTTAGAGCGGCCTGGATCATGGTAAAATTAAATATAGAAAAATGTCTTCGGCGTGATTTTAAGATCATGACCGTCAACTTCGGATGTACGGCTGGACAACACCGCAGTGTTTATTTGGCCAACCATCTCGCCGGTTGTATAAAACTGGTTTTTCCCGAAGTGGAAGTAGAGCTGGTGCATCTGGAGCGGGCGCACTGGCCCGCTAAATAATTTAAAGGCCCAAGAGGCCTTTTTTTGCCAGGTAGTAGATTTTTGAGATGCGCTAAAAGCGCAAATGCCAGAGGCAACTCAAAAATTCACTACCTGGTTTTGATTTTTTTAATTTTATGATATAGTCTGTAGGTTCTTTGAAAGAAGAGAAGAGGGGAGATATGCGACTGAATAAGCTTATGGGTAAGTTACCTGATATTGCTAGTGGGGCAGTTACAATGTTAAGGGGTAAACCTTATGGTTTCAGTTTTAATGTAAGCGATCGCTGTCCAGTCGGTTGTCAGTGTTATTGGCGAGCGCAGGAGAGAGTAAAGGAATTAAGTGACGATGATGTTATTTATTTCTTTGAAAAAAGAAAAAAAGAAGGTTTTATTCATGCTACCTTAGTTGGTGGAGAGCCATATGTTCGGCGAGATCTTCTTCCAAAGCTTGTCGGCATCCTCCCGATTACTTGGATTGTGACTTCAGGGACAACCCCGCTTTTAAATCTAAAAGCTACCCATTTTATTTCTATAGATGGTCCGAATGCTAGAATTCATGATCAGGTTCGCCGGATGCCAGGTCTATATGATCGGATTATCAAACATCTTTCAGCAGCAAGGGACAGAGGAGAATTTCGAGCTTATATTCACTCAGTTTTGAATAAACTGAATTATAAATATATTTCTGATACTGTTGATGTTTGGAAAGATAATAAACTAGCAGATGGAATCGTGTTTAGCACGATGACTCCTATTAAGGGAGCTAACGATGACAGCTTGAGGCTTTCAACTGATGATCGAGCTTGGATTGTGGAGAAATTATTAGAATTAAAAAGTTATCATGGCAATTTTATGACCATGACCGAAGAAATGATTGGGAGGTTACATCCGAATTATACAAAAAATCAAACACCAGATACCTGTGGAACCGCAAGATTGTCTCGTTCCTTTTATGCCGATGGAAGGCCGATCCCCCAATGTATCCTTTCCGATAAGGCTGATTGTTCTGAATGCGGATGTATAGTAACAGCCTACACTGATGGATTGAATTTATCTCAAGAAGGAATTCGAACCCTAAGTCTCGGATTGAGGATGAGTATTATCGAATAGATTAAAGGCCCAAGAGGCCTTTTTTTGCCAGGTAGTAGATTTTTGAGATGCGCTAAAAGCGCAAATGCCAGAGGCAGCTCAAAAATTCACTACCTGGTTTTGATTTTTAGGAGGAATTTAGTTATAGTCTTTAATATGAAAGAGCATATTATCGAAGATAAAATCATCATTAATGCCAAAGATAATCCAGAGCACCAATCAGAAAAAATTCGTTTTAGGAATCTCGAAGTATATATAGGCGTAAATTCGGATACTTTATTAGAAAACCGATACTTGTCTGAGGAACTATCGGGCATGGCTGAAGCTGGCAAGGGGATACTTGGATACTATGATAACAAGGATGTTCAGTTCTCTGTCGATGGCTATGATTTTGTATATTTTGACCAAGAAGGCAATTTAAAACATGTAAAAATAG
>CAYSDF010000005.1:9905-28348 GCA_964429675.1 uncultured Candidatus Saccharibacteria bacterium | reverse complement strand
CTCCCAAAAGAACCGCAACCAATCCCCCCAATGTCTCGTAGTCTAGAATCTTTTTGTTAGATAGGGGCAGTAGGCGGCCGTCAACTCTGATTATAGGATAATTACCCGGAGACAAATGTAAATCCGAAGCCCCATTTTGGGCTGTGGCTAATAAAAGTTCTTCTAAATATTGTTTGTAGTCTGCCATATTTGTTTTATTAAATTTATAAGTTTATTTATTCTGTATCTTCCTCTTGGGCGACTTCAAGCAGCTCTTCTAATGATACTACACCTTTCAGAACCTTTAAAATACCGTCTTGGAACATCGTAATCATTCCCTGTCTTTTAGCCTCCTCTCTCATAGATGATTCTGATAAGTTGCCTAATATTATGTTTTCAAGATCGGTAGTCATTTCAAGCATTTCAAAAATAGCGATTCGGCCCTTAAATGCTTTCCCGCCGCAAAGCTTACATGGGTTCTCGAGGTTTGGCTTGTAGATCTCATATCCATCTTTTGAAAGCAGGCTCTTCCTGTATTCTTCGGGCATAGTGCCTATGGCGGTATTTATTATTTTTTCTTCGGCATTGTTAGCCTTAGCTTTTAATTTACAGTCTATACATAGCCGGCGCATAAGTCTTTGGGCTACGGCAACGGTGATTGTGGGTGGTATCAGATACTTCTCGACTCCCATATCTATTAAACGTGGTATGACGCCAAGGGCGTCGTTTGTGTGAAGTGTCGATAAAACTATATGACCTGTTAAAGCGGCTTGAGTTGCTAGGGCGGCTGTTTCCTTGTCTCGAATCTCTCCAACCATGATCATATCAGGGTCCTGACGCAGAATATGTCTTAATCCTGAGGCGAAAGTATAGCCGATTTCTTCATGAATTTGAGATTGGTTTACCCCGTCAATAAAGTATTCGATAGGATCTTCAAGGGTTACGATATTAATATCATCACTGTTCATTTTTTTAAGAATGCCTGCCAGGGTGGTTGATTTTCCTGATCCGGTAGGCCCTGTTATAAGTATGCAACCGAAGGGCTTGCCCATTGCTCTAACAAGTACGGTCTCTGATCTACCCTCAACTCCCAAATCCGGTAAGTCTATTTTACTTGTAAGAGGATCAAGAATACGCATAACAACCTTCTCCCCGTTTTTGGTAGGGAAGGTTGATACACGGAAATCTATCTTCCTCTTTTTTAATACCGTAGAGAAGCGACCATCTTGAGCTAATCTGGTCTCATCTATCTTCAAGTTTGATAATACTTTTATTCTTGTGAGAACTGCAGAGTGAATATTTTTAGGTAATACCAACGACGTCACCAATACGCCGTCAACCCTGAAACGAACTTTAACTTTTTCTTCAAAGGGCTCTATGTGAATATCCGAAGCTCTTGATTCAACGGCATATTTTACGACTGAAGCGACTATCTTCGTCACTCCTCCCTCGGAAGTTATCTGCTCTATGGTTTTGGGGGTAATTTTTTCCTGTTCTTCCAGCTCTTCGGATAGGGACTCTAATACTTTGCCAACTTCTCCGGTCAAGGAGCCGTAGTTCTTTGCTATGTTTTCAAAATCACGGGTACTTATCAGATATCTTTCCAGGGTCAGACCCTTGTCTTCGGCGATAAACTTCAGTGCCTCAAGGGCGTCTATATCTTCAGGGTTTACGATCCCGACCTTTAAAGTACTTCCCTCTTTAGCAAAAGGCACTATTCTATAAAAATTAACCACATCCTCCGATATTTCTTTCAGTGCCTCCTTGTCCATGTCGACGCCTTCAAGGTTTATTGTGGGGAAGTGATAGATCCGCCCCTTTATAGCCAAGAGGTCTGCCGCAGTTATTAAGCTCCTATCTATTAAAACCTGGCCGAAATCTTTATCTTCTGTTTGGGCTATCTGCTCCAAGGAACCCAAATCTGCTTGAGATATTATCTTAAGTTTTATTAATTCCTGAACTAAAGTCGACGGGATTTTGGTAGGCATATTTATTTAAAGTTAAGAATTTAAAATGGGGAAAACATATTTTTGGCACCAGTAACTCCTGGAGTAACTGGTGATTGGCCGAACTGCTGCAGTGATTTATAGGCCTCATCATCAAGTATAGAAAAATCTAAATTAAGAGCCGATAAATCATCGATGCTATCGCGACTCGCACTGTTCGGTATTGGAGGTATGGCCGGTTCTCCAGATACGCTTGTATAGTAAAAATATCCGATGCCGATTCCCATGATTATTATCAATGCTAGTATAATTTTACTTTGTGCCATATTTAGTAGCCTAAAATTTATTGACTGTTTATTATGCTTTGGGCATTTTTATTTTTCTGGTTCTGGGCATTGGCTTTAGCAATTTCTTCGGCGCTCTTTAGAAAATAAGCATTTGCTTTAATAGAAAACTTAAGGCTAGTAATTCCCTTGGCATCCTGGGGTGAGACTATGCTGAATGTCGTCATATCAATCAAGCGTAAACTTTTTTCCAGGTTAGCCAAAAAGGCAAATGCAGCATTATAGTCACCAGTCATGTCTGTTTCAATCGAAAGAGTGTTATAGTTGGAAGTAGTGTTGGTGCTCACATCGCCACCCTCAACATTCAAAGTCAAAGATTGCAGCTGGAGCCCGCTTTTAGTTGTGACATCATCCAGGGCGGTGATAAGCTCAGCTGTATTTGGTTTCTCGGGAACAATAGTAGATATTTTTTGTAGATCTTCTGTTCTCTTTTGATATTCTCCAATCAAGGAGGATATTCTGCTCAGTGTCGCTTGTCTGGATGCTAGTAGATCCCCCCGCTCTTTTATGGCAGCTTGAAGAACTGGTAAGGAATTGTAAGAAGGCAAGACCAAAGCCCAAAAAACAAAAGAGGCAATGCTAATTATAATAGCTGCGGTTAAGTTTTTAGGAATGGACATCATTATTGTTTTAAGAAAAGCTTGGATTTATCTATCGTAAGCTCAAGCGTGAATTCAATGTTGCCTTTTGTATCCAGGCCCATGGTTCCCAGTGATACGTCTTTTACAAAATCGCCGGATAGGAAAGATGCCAATTGTCGGGCAACGGCAGCATAATTTAAAGCCCGCATCTTCATACCTAGTTTTTCAGTGAATACAGAAACGGAAAAATTGATAACCTGAACCTTGTCATCCATAAGCCCATTTAGCTTGTCTAGGGCCTGAGTAGTAATTATGTGATTTTTGATTAAGTCGGTAATAGTTCCAAATTGTGCCGCCAGAACCTTTAAAGATGCTTCTCCTTTTTTATCTCTTTGCTGCTCAAGGTCTGATAATTGTTGGTTTAGGCTGTCTATCTGCTTTTCGAGAGACATTCTATAAAAAATCAGACCCAAACTCAAAGCGGCTACTATTGATACGATAGCAATACTTGAATAAAAAAATTTATTTACTCCGCGGTTCTTGACTTTTAGTTCTCTCCTTGTCTCCGGGAGTAATTGTATGCCTCCTACGTCAGCCATTATTGACTAATTAAGAACTTCTAGTCGTATTGTACCACGTCTAAAGAGAAAGGTAATCAACAATTTAGCTATATTGGCACAGCTCCTATATTTCTCGCATAGAAAGGCCGATAGCAGCCGATAGCATATTCCCTAGTCCCTGTAAGGCTGGGCCTAGTTCGGGGGGATATATTAATCTTGAGAATGGATTGCCGGGCGATACTTCTCTGCCTAGTTTCTTTTTGAAATACTCAATAAAATAAGGGATATTAGCTACTCCGCCTATAAGCATTATTTTTGAAATAGTCTGACCCTTGGCCTCCTCGTAGTTTGTAATGGTCCTCCTTGTTTCAAAAGCCATCATATCTATGAGCGAAACCATCGACTCGTTGATTACATTCTCATCTCCTTCTTTGAGGCCAAACTTCATTTTTAGCTCGTCAGCCTTTTCTATGCTTATATTCAGGGACCTCGCTATAGATTTTGTAATTTCAAAACCACCTATCTCATAATTATGGCTTATTCTTTCATAGCCCTTGTTTACTATAGTTATCGAGGTACTCCGTCCTCCGATATTAACTATGGCAACAGGACTAAGATCATTTCCCAGTAGCGCCCTTATAAGGGCGGTGTTCTCAAGTTCCAGTGCTCGCAAGTTAAGGCCAGCCCCCTTCATCATATTTTGATATTTCACAGTTTCCTCCTTAGAGACGGCGGCCAAGAAAACTTCTACTGATGTTGGTTTTGGTTTAACCTTGCTTTGTCCCTTATCTTCTGGTGAGGTAAAGCTACTTTGGCCTACGACTTCTATAATTGACCAATCGAGCACTACATCTGCAATTGGGATAGGTATATACTTCTTTGCCTCGAAAGAAATTGCTCTGGCAAGATCTTCTCCGGACAGATAGGGCATATCAATGACTGTGGCAAATGTTGAGAAGGAAGGTATGGAAGCTACTACATCTCGCGACTTAATACCCGACTTGTTTAGTATCTCTTTTATGCCCCAGATCACCTCTTCATCGGGCAATTTGGAAATACTTCTATCTTTGGCAAGCTGATCTTCTGGTCGGGTGCTTTTTGTATCGACGCTGACACTCTTTAGCTCGAAGATTCCGTAGTTCACCAACTTAAAACGGCCGCCCTCTTTTTCGAGCTCTACTATTTTGATGGACGAAGTTCCGATATCTATACCAAGCTTGCTTTTTGATTTAAAAGGATTCAAACTCATTATTATATTCTAAAGCTGGTATTCCTCATAATTATACCATAAAGTATCTGTGCCACTAAATAATGAATTACATTACAGATAGTATTAATTGGTTGATGGGCCTAGTCTTACCTATAAGATGCATAGAATGCAGGAGATTTCCTGATGATAAATTCAAGGGCTATATGTGCGGTAAGTGCCTTAGATCAATAGCCGTTAATCATTCTTTTGAGTGTATCGGATGCAAAAAGAATGTCCCGTTAGGCAAAACTTGTTATTTCTGCAAAGGCACAAATCAGGTCGATCAGCTACTAGTAGTGGCCGACTATAAAGATTTTAAACTAGCAAAGGCCCTGAAGCTGATTAAATATAGGTTTATCAATGAGCTCATCTATCCCCTCTTGGTATTGGTCAAGAAATATCTTAAATGGCTCAATACCGAAAAAGGATTTAATATTTTTCAAGACAGGCCGTTAGTAATACCAATTCCGCTCCATCGGACTAGATATAACTGGCGAGGATTTAACCAGGCCGAGCTCATGGCCGAATTGATTGCAGATAATTTTCAGATGTCTGTTTGCTCAGATATTTTATATCGTAGTAAGAAATCAAAGCCACAAGCTGAGATTCAAGACAGAGAAGAAAGACTAAAAAATGTGAATGATATTTTCTATATTTCCGATTCGGAGGTCATAAAAGATAAAACCGCGTTGCTTATTGATGATGTCTGTACAACCGGTGCGACCTTGAATGAAGCAGCCAGAATACTGAAGGAAAAAGGCGTCACAAAAGTGATGGCGCTGGTTATTGCAAGAGGCTAGTCTTGAGCTTGCCGAAGGGCTGATTTTTGTGTTAAAATGTAGTGAATTTGGACATGCTTTGGTGAGGTGGCCGAGTGGTTTAAGGCGAAGGTCTTGAAAACCTTTGTACGGGAAACTGTACCGTGGGTTCGAATCCCACCCTCACCGCAATGATCCGCAAGGACAGCCTGACGGCTGTCCGCGTGGAGCATCATTGAGGAGTGGGCGGTGGGATTTGAAAGTCGGAACGTTTTTGTCTTGGTGATAACGTGGCCAGGTTTAAGTGAAATATGGATTATCTAGGCATAATCGCAAGAGGGTAATACAACTTTTTCTCATGGAGAGATGGCTGACCACCGCTAAGTCGAAAGCTAGTCACCGCCTTTGGCGGGATCCCGCTTCCAGCGGTGACGGGGCCCCGCCAAGGGCGGTGGGTGGTCTAAGGTTAAAAACGGAGAGATGGCTGAGCGGTCTAAAGCAGCGGTTTACTAAACCGCCGGGTCCGAAAGGGCCCCGTGGGTTCGAATCCCACTCTCTCCGCAAATGGTTTTAAATATGCTATTAGGCATATTTAAAACCATCGGGAGAGAGTAAATGCCATTGAGGCATTTACGTTGGGATTCGAAAAGCGGAGCGTTATATTTCTGGCAACCGGCCAGAAATATCGCGAGCTGGGGTCGCGACCAAATTTTCGGAAGAAAATTTGAGTTGTGACCTAATCCCACTCTCTCCGCCAATTGGGAAAATGTGTTATACTAAAAACTGCCAAAGAACCTGAGAACAAATCGGCTCGAACCATATTTTGGAAGGGCAAAAGAAATTTTTTCATAAGATTTTTCTTCAATAGTCGGCAAACTTGCCGACTATTGACTTTTATGGCCTAATATGCTAAGCTAGTCTGTAATTCCTGAACCCGTATGGGCAGGTCATCTGCGAAAGCAGATAAGGGCGTCTAGTTCCTGCGCCAATCAGGGACTGTTCATTCACAAGGAGGCCGTATGGCTAGCCAAACAGTAATGATCGTGGGGGGTCCATCGAGGTTTCATCTGATGACGTCCGTGTTCGACATCGACACTTTCCGTCTTCTGAACTTCAGATTCGAATCTGAAGACGGAAGAAAGGGGTCGGCCGATGTTTTCATCGATGGAGCCAAGCAGGGCAGCAAAGCGGTGGAAGAGTGGTATCTCAACGGATACTTCATGCCTCAAGGCGTGGAAACTCCGATGGGGAAGATGATTCCGACCAAGTTCGCTTACTCGAGTAAATTGCGTCGCGGAATCATCTTCAGCACCAAGCGTGAGACGCTGGTCGGCCATCCCGCACCCGACGTGCTCGATCTGATCATCTGGGAATCGTAAGCTCGCTACTAGGAAAAGCTCGTCGCTTTTCTGGGGCGAGCTTTTCTTTTTAATTTAATAATTCAAAGAGCGAGAATTTGCCGCCAAAGCCAGTGAATTTTTCAATAATCTTAAATTGAAAAATTCACTGAAATGAGTTATACTTAACTCATTAAAAACTTGAAATTGTTGATGCTCTCGGCTTCAGAATTCTCCGTCAGTTGACGGATTGCCCGCCCGCCCATTCCGAGTCCCGCGAAGCGGGACGAGGAGCGAATTCCGTTCGAGCTAATTTCAGAATACACCGCTAGTTGGAGTTTATCATGAAAAATTATAATCAAGATTTTTTAAAGAAATTAGATTTCGTCTTGCTCGTTAGTTTACCAGTGGTGGCAATTACCATTGCTCTTTTATTTAGGACTAATTTTCTCGTAAGCACGCTTCTTTTTTTTGGATTGCCATCTATATGGTTTTCTTTCCGTACGCCCAGTGTCATACGTCGGACAGCTTTATTTTCTTTAGTAGTCACTCCCCCATTCATGCTAGTCATGGATTATATAATTACTCATGACTATGGATGGTGGGATTCAACAATTTTTTCTAGCCGGATATTCGGCATCTTGCCCTACGAAGACTTCATCTGGGCATTTTTGCAGGCATACGTGGTAGTCATTTTCTATGAGCATTTTCTCGAAAAAGGGAGACATCTACCAGTTAGCCGCATGTTTAGATATCTGGTTTATATCGTTATAGTTATGACATTGACATTTTTTACCGTGATGACTGCAAAGCCCTCTCTTCTTTATATTCCATATGCATATTTCTGGGTTATGATTTTTTTTGGAGTCTTGCCGATTACCGGCTTTTTATGGTCATTCCCGAGACTTTTAGGAAAATTTATCAAGACGGCCGCTTATTTCTTTTATCTGCATGTGCTTTTTGAATATACGGCGCTTGAATTGGGAGATTGGGTTTTCCCCGGCCATAATTATATAGGCATAATAAATTTCTTCGGCCACGTGGTTCCATATGAAGAAATTATTTCATGGTGGTTACTGTTAGCGATCGCTATCTTAACCTACTACGAGTTCTTTGATGATGACCGGCAGTGAGGTCGGGACTTCCTGCCTGCCGGCAGGGCAGGGAAGCTGAATTTTTGGAATAAAATTCAAGCTGAGAGCGAATCCCACTCTCTCCGCCAAAGTATTTTCTAAAAACTTATTATCTCCTCCCAGGGCAAATCACTCTTACCAAAATGGCCATAAGTGGCTGTTTTTTGGTAGATCGGCCTTCGTAGTTTGAGAAGCCCGATAATCCCAAGGGGCGAAAAATCAAATGATTTTAAAATGCGTTGGCGTATCGCCAGATCATCACCCGTTCCAAAACTTTCAACATCAATCATTAGGGGTTCTCTCCTGCCGATAGCATAGGCAACACTGACCAAGCATCGCGAGGCATAATTATTTGCAACAATATTTTTAGCCACAAATCTGGCCATGTAAGCACCGGAGCGGTCAACTTTGGTCGGATCTTTGCCGGAGAAGCATCCCCCACCGTGAGGTATTAATCCGCCGTAAGTATCTACCATGATCTTTCTTCCAGTAAGTCCGGTGTCGGCTTCAAAACCTCCCTGTATAAATTTCCCTGTCGGATTAATTAATATTTGATAGTCGCCCTTACCGATAATTGGCACGATAATATTTTCCGATATTAATTCTATCATTTTTTTCTGGTCAGTATCCTTTTTATGTTGAGCAGAGATTAAAATATTTATTACCCTATCTCCGTCCATAGTGACTTGGGTCTTTCCATCTGGACCTAACCAATCAAATAAAGTATTGCTTTTACGAAAATTTTCTAATTCCTCTGCTAGCCTGTGAGCGTAAACGACCGGTGTAGGCAGATACTCCCTAGTCTCGTTCGTGGCGTAGCCGTACATTATCCCCTGATCTCCGGCACCTCCGATATCAACGCCCTGGGCTATGTCTTGCGACTGACTGACGACATTAGTGATAATGCGAGGGGTATCGATGTAGCCGATAGATCTGTAAGTTTCCAGGGCGATATTTTCAATATTAATATTTCCACTGCTTGTCACCTCTCCCCCGATGACTATAAGCCCATGTGAGCCGAATGTCTCAACCGCGACACGACTTAAGGGGTCTTGCGCTAGATAAGAATCTAGTATCGCATCTGATATCTGATCACATATCTTGTCCGGATGGCCGGATGTTACGCTTTCAGCAGTCCGTAGCTTTGCCATAAAAAACAAAACTCCCCTTCGGAAGTATGACGCATCATGGATTCGGCATATCTCTCCCAAGGTAAGTTGGGCTAGAAGCACCTTACAAATAAATTGCAGGTTGCTAGACAGATTAAGAGACCTAGTAATCTCGTCCCAGAATGGGACTCTCTGTCTTCTTGATATGATTTAATTGTTAATTTTTTAAGTATACCACTCCGGAAAATCCAGTCAATAAAAATGAATGTAAATTCAGAAATGTCGATAACCAGTGCATAATTAGTGGACAATTTGAATATAAACTTGACACTTTGGCAAAAAATTTGGCCCATTGAGCCAAATTTTTAAATTTCATCAATTTTGGCCATTTTTAGCTATTGTTTTGGCTTAAAACCTGATATAATTTAACTAGACAGGATTAATACCTTAACATCTTATGAGCTTATTTCAAAATCACGTATGATGATTTTGGAATGAGCTCGAAATAGCAGAGACGAAAGAGATTCGGGATAGTTTAATAATTTTCTGGTTTAGGCTTAACAACTTAAACCAGAAAATTAAGTATAACTATGGATAATAATATCGTAGCCAAGCGCTATAGAACAGAATTATCCTCGGTAAAGGATCTACTTTTTTACTTTCTACTTACCTGGACAGCCATCCTACTCGTATTAAGTTGGCTCGATTTCCTTATTCCTAAGTTCGATATTTCCGAAGCCCTCGTCTCTAGCTATCTAATGCTGCTCAGTGTTTATATAATACATAAGGAAACTTCAAGATGGACAGGCGTAAAGCTCAATGTCATGCCGGGAGAACTCTTCGTGTATGTGTGGTGGATATCCCTTTTGGCTATGCTCTTGATCAGTTTCTTCACTCATTTGGAGGTCTCCCCTCCCATCAGATATCTAACATATGAAGTATTGGGTGCCTTCTTGCTTAGCGAAGTATCAAAGAGTCTCAATGCCTACAAGAAGAGCCCACGCAATCTAAAAGAAGATGATTAGCGAAGAATGGGAAGTGATTTGAAAATATCGCTGTTTTAAAGTAAAATAAAGTGTTTATGACTCTGGAGACGTGTCAGACCACCGCCTATGGCGGGGCCCCGTCACCGCTGAAAGCGGGATCCCGCCGATGGCGGTGACTAGCTTTCAGCTCAGCGGTGGGTGGTCCAATGCTTTATACTATGTTTAATGCCTATATTCTACAAAGTGATAAAAGCGGTAAATATTATGTAGGCTCGACGAGCAATCTTGATAAAAGAATTGAGCGACATAATGCCGGTAGAAATAAATCTACAAAATCGCAAAGACCATGGCGACTCGTGTATAAAGAGCAATATTCCACAAAACAAGATGCTTATCGTCGTGAGATGGAAATAAAGAGTTATAAAGGCGGGGTTGCTTTCAAGAAATTATTTTAAAAAATGGAGACGTGTCAGAGTGGTCTAATGTACCTCTTTGCTAAAGAGGTGAGGGGGTAAAACTCCTCCGGAGGTTCGAATCCTCCCGTCTCCGCAATGATCCGCAAGGACAGCCAGTGGCTGTCTGCGCGGGGCATCATTGCGAGATAGAGAGGATTCGAAAGGCGGAGCCCCGCCACGGCGGGGCGA
Organism: uncultured Candidatus Saccharibacteria bacterium; assembly: GCA_964429675.1. GTDB lineage: Bacteria > Patescibacteriota > Minisyncoccia > 2-02-FULL-40-12 > GWA2-44-9 > GWA2-44-9. Next base: position 17,722 of record CAYSDF010000005.1, on the reverse strand, counting down.
GACCGAATCCCACCTAACTAATCTTTAAATATGGCCCACATAATTGATTTGCGTAAAAAGAAGAAGGAAGTATCGGTAAGACCCGATATCGCACTAAGAAAGAGTGATTATTCAGCTTGGCCTGCAGGCGAGATGAAGGTCTACCCTAAGCCTAAAAAGAAGATTAATAATAACGCAACCGTAATTAACTCCAATTCAGGGGCTATGCATTTTCCCGCCGGCCCCGTACAATTTCCAAGTCAGAAACTATCAAGTCCCAAAATTTCCTGGCAGGCGCCTTCATTTTACTATAATCCTCAGAAAAAGTACCTCTCCATGGTAATCATAAGCCTGATAGTGGCCGGAGGCGGGCTACTTGTTTTTCAGAAGGATGTTCTCTCGGCAATATTTCTGATGCTTACTTCTATGATGTTTATTATATATGCCAATAAGAAGCCAAGTATCTCAGATATAACAGTCGATGATTCCGGCGTGACCGTGGCAGATGCTAAGTATTTTTATCGCGACCTAAAGTCTTTTTGGATCGATTATAATCCCGGTGGGCATAAGGAGCTAAGCCTTGAATCAAGGAAGTGGTATCTGCCTTACATAAGAGTCTCTATAGAAGATAGGGATCCTTTAGAAATCCGCTCTCTTATGATCAGTTTTTTGGCAGAAAAGGAGCACGAGTCTTCAATCGTAGATCTAATTGCCAAGAGGATAGGGTTATAATAATATCAACTCTAGGCCCTTTTCGAGCGCGCTCATCGTTCAAAGCCGACGCTCCGCCTGCTAGGACGGAAGTGTCGGAGGTCGGCTCCCCGACTCGCAGGGCGACGTCGGGGTGGATAGGCAATAATTATGAAAGCATATGTTTATATACTGAGAGATATCAATAATAGATTTTATATTGGAAGCACTTCTGATATTAATCGAAGATTGAAACAGCATTCTTATGGTCATACACAGACAACTAGGAATATGATATTACCTCAAGTTGTTTTAACTCAAGAAGTCGAGTCACTACTTGTGGCTAGAAGAATTGAGAATAAGATTAAACGAATGAAAAGAAAAGATTTTATTGAAAAAATAGTAGCAGACGGATATATTAAGATAGCGCACTAGATATCCCCTCGTCGTTCAGTGGATAGGACACAAGCTTGCGGAGCTTGGAACAGAGGTTCGACTCCTCTCGAGGGGACAATGTAATATAAAACACCCGATTAGGGTGTTTTATATTATTGTGGAGTCTACTTGCTTAGTTTTCTACCTAACTCATGAATTTTCTGCTCATTCCTAGCCATTTCTTCATCGAGATGCGTAATGGAATTTTGATATTGTCGATCTTTAGCTAGATCCTGATCACTTGTTCCAAGAGGCCTCATTGCATCTTCAAATTTTGACCTTTCGCCTCTTAGATAACCCTGCCTTTCTTCTAGGTGCCGAAGTTCTTCTACTTCTCTCCTCTCGACATCTTTTGTCGGGTCATATTCGGGCATGTGTTCCATTTTTTTGTATAAAAATTATTTTAATATGTCGACCTGTAACCTTAGTATACCCCCCCCCTACTACTAGTCAATATATTTTTACAATTTTCTACATTAGTGGTAAAATATTAGCCAAATGGCAGACTTCTATCAAAACTCCACCCCGACGCTTAGCGGTCGGAGTCCCGACTTAAACGTCGGGATAGAAAAACTAAGGAATGTCGGCTCAAGAAATTTATCGCGGCTTCATAGCCTTGGTATAAAAACACTCAGAGACCTTCTGCGTCACTTCCCTGTCCGTTATGATGACTATACTCAGACTCTTTCCATAGCCAATATCGAGCCGGGCCAGAAAGTGAATATCCAGGGGGAAGTAGTCAAGATGGATAGTAGGAGAATATTTCCGCGCCGGTTGACCATAACCAACGCTATCGTCCAGGACTCTACCGGTGCTGTGAAGGTAGTCTGGTTTAACCAGCCCTATATAGCCGATAGCTTACCCGAAGGGACTCTAGTCAGTCTGGCCGGTAAGGTGAATTTGGATAAGCATGGCCTTTATGTTTCAAGTCCGACGTATGAGAAAATAACTTCCAGCCAAGAGCCAGGAGCTGATAATGATCAGCAGCCGACGACACTCAAGCATACTAGCGGCCTGATACCCATATATCCGGAAACAGAAGGAGTTAGTTCTAAATATCTAAGGTTTTTGATAAAGCCTCTTCTGAAGGATTTAAAAATAGACGATCCCCTACCCGAAGCTGTATTACAGAAATATAATTTTCCGAAGATGGATGATGCTATTCAAACTATCCATTTTCCTTCGGATTTAAAACAGGCCGAGGCTGCTAAAGAAAGATTTGCTTTTGAAGACCTGCTTTTATTCCAGCTTAAGGCGCTACTAGAAAGGAGAAAATTAAATCAGCTTAAATCAGTCTCTGTGAAATTTGATCAGGAGTTGGTTAAGAATTTTATTGCCAATCTGCCTTTTGAATTGACCAAAGATCAGAAGATTGCCGCTTTGGAAATATTAAAGGACTTAGAGAAAAGCTACCCGATGAACCGATTAATGGAGGGAGATGTTGGAAGCGGAAAGACAGTAGTGGCTTTGATAGCCGCCTTTCAGGTCGCTAAAGCCGGCCATCAGACGGTTTTCATGGTTCCGACGGAAGTCCTGGCTAATCAGCATTTTAATACAATGAGTATGCTTGTGGGCCAGGATTCAATTAAGATAGGGCTTCTTACGGCCTCATCGGCTAAGATAAATAATGAGGTTGTTTCTAGGTCAGAGTTAAAGAAAAAAATATCAGCCGGCTACGTAGATATAATAATCGGAACTCATGCCGTTATACAAAAAGATGTTAGTTTCAAGAGCTTGGCAGTAGTAGTAATAGATGAACAGCATCGATTTGGAATCCAGCAGCGATCAGCCCTATTAAAGAATTCTAAGATACACGATGCAAGATACACGATACAAGATACTGTGCCGCATCTTCTTTCTATGACCGCTACTCCTATCCCCCGCACTTTAGCCCTGACTATATATGGCGACCTAGACATTTCTTTGATTAAAGAGAAGCCCAAGAATAGGCAGAAAATAATTACCAAAATTATTCCTCATGCAAAAGTTAGAGAAGCTTACCAATTTGTCCGAAGCGAAGTGGCTAAGGGAAGGCAAGTTTTTGTCGTGTGCCCCAGAATTGAGATAAGCGATCCTAAGAAAGAGATTAAAACCGCCGGCGGGTTATCGAAAATGAATATACTTTGGGCCGATGTAAAAGCAGTTGAGGAGGAGTACAAGAAATTATCTGAAGAAGTCTTTCCGGATCTTAAGGTGGCGATGCTTCATGGCAGATTAAAGCCCAAAGAAAAAGATGAGGTGATGACTAAATTTAAAGATGGTCTGACAAACATACTAGTCTCTACTTCTGTGATCGAGGTTGGCGTGGATGTTCCCAACGCCACCATAATGATGATTGAAAGCGCTGAGAGATTCGGCCTGGCTCAGCTCCATCAGTTCCGGGGCCGGGTTGGGCGCGATGAATACCAGTCTTATTGTCTCCTACTTTCCTCTACCGGAGATAAAACCATAAATAAAAGATTAAAGGCTCTTGAAGAATGCGATGATGGCTTTGAACTGGCCGAAAAAGACATGGCCATTCGCGGGCCGGGAGAGTTCTTTGGCGTAAAACAGTCTGGGATGCCTGACTTGGGCATGGCTTCTCTGGCCAACATCGATTTAATAAAAAAGGCTCGCCTGGAGGCTCGCCTGCTACTCAAGGAGGATCCTAACATGAGGAACTATCCCCTACTAAAAGAAAGACTGGAATCTTTCCAAAAACTAACTCATTTTGAGTAGGAGCCAAAGCCCCACTCTGATTTTATCCCGTATAGCCAAACACCCCAACCCATTTTTCTCCAGCCCTACATGTCATGGGCGAATCGCAGTCTAGTCCGCCCATCCGTCAACTGACGGAGGCGGATGGGAAAATACAGAACTCGCAAAGCCTCAAAAAGCTGAATTTTCCAACTAGACAGCTGATTCGTTGCCATGCCACTCCAGGAAGGATAAAAACGGGTTGGGAGTCTTTTGGCTAGTAATACATGTATGTTAGGCCAAAGCCCTGCTCTGATTTTTATCATTTAGAGACTTGGGAGGAAGATGAGTCAGTAACTATTTATTGTCACGAGCCATCCTATAGGAGGCGGATAAAAATAAGAGTGGGGGTTTGACCAAACTAACTTTGATTTCTGTGCTTGGGGGTAACCCAAAAGCCCATGTATTTGCCTAGCATAAGGCGAGTTTGGGCTTCAAGGCCCGGCATAAGCCCAAGGCCTATCGTTGTAACCGGGAATAAGAGCCACTGGAGGATCATCCAGAGGTATTTGAATTTACCGAATTTGGGAGGGCGGGGCGGTAACAAAATAATAGATAAAACGGCAGATGAGATCAGTCCGATCATTGCGAAAGTCATTATCCAGCGAGTCAGAAAAGGAAGATTGAAAGAGAGAATGGATTTATTAAATTCATTACCGCCTACTATTGTCGGTAGCCAGCCAAGAAGGAATATGATTAGCGCATTTGTGGCCCAGGAATGGAAACCCTCTATGACCACGAAACCATAATGCCATTTCTTGGATTTAGGGATTTTTTTATTTTTCATGAAACCGAAAAGAAAGTACGGGACATTCTCTACGCCATATCCCCATCGGCGTTGTTGCTTGTAAACATTCTTAAAAGTCTCCCACGTTTTGGGGGCGACATTAGCATCCATAGAGACGGGGTAGTATAGAGGAACAACGCGGTAATCCCCGTCGTATCTTAAAAAACATTGCCAAAATATACGGGAATCTTCCGAAACCATATTCTTCTGCCAGAAATCAACATCAACTAATGACTGAAACGACATAGAGTGTGATGAGAAAGTCGTCGCGGTTTCGGCCTTTTCTTGCTTTACGGTATGCCAAAAAGTCGCCGAGAAAGCTACTACTCTGGCGAATGAAGGTGCCTCCCAGATATTATTTATATATAGCGGTACAGGCTGATAGGAAGCCCGCAGGGGGTTGTCTGATGTCAGGAATGTATAAGTGAGGACCCCAAAATATTCGGAAAAAACAACGGTATCAATATCTAAATTAGAAACTAAGATTTTATTATAAGGGATAGAATGCCTGTCAATTAGTGTATCTTTTATTACTCTGGCGGCAAATGAAGTGTTAGAACCTTTTCCGGGTATCTCATCCGGAAGATTGGCGGGATGCATAATAGATATGAAATGAGAGAATTTATTTTTGTATTGAGCTTCAGCCCGATTCACAACTTCTTGCGTAGCATCCCCTCCCCGTTCTTCCCAGCATAAAATAACTGATATTTTTGATTTAAGATAGTTGCTTCTTAGTAATCCCTCAATCGAAGCGGATAAAATAGAAAAGTCTTCTTTATAAATCGGCAGAAAAACAAAATGATTTATATCCTGCCATGATTTAAGGCCGGCCAATTTATAATTGGATACAGGCAACCTATCTAATTTTTCGAGCCAATTTGTTTTTAGATTGGATTGAAGCTTTCTGTAGGAGATGCGGAGATGGAACGAAAGATATATTGTCTTGATAAGCCAATAAACATCAAAAGCGATAATAAAGAGAGCTATAAATACCGGAGCCTTAAAGGACAATATAATGACCAGCGTTATAGTTGCCCAACCCAAAAAGCCCGGCATTGTCTCGAGCGCTCTATAGATGAGTCGGTCTTTTGGGTTGGTTAAATCCGACGCCCGGCCTATGTGGAGATAGTCCTGCATTAATACGAATGTAACCATAAAAATTAGGTTATTTAAAGAGCTAGGGCAATAAAAAAGCCCCTATGGGGCTTTTTGGGTTAGCTCAAATTCTACTTTATTATTATTCATTTTGGCTCTGGCCCGGCCTTTTATGAAGTCGGGATTATTTAGGAGAGCTCTTCCGAAGGGTCTTTTGATGACGGACCTTAGTTTATGGTTCAGAAGTCTTGCGCCCACTTCCGGACGATGGAGACTCTGTCTTAGTACTTCCTGCTTTACGTCCTCATCTACTGTTAATTCAATATCCATTTCCGCTTTCAGACCGCCAGAGAATATTTCAAGCTGATCATTCAGTATCTGCAGAAATGTAGCTTGTGTAAGCGGCCGAAACACAATCACATCATCAAGGCGTCCACGAAATGCGGAGTCGAATGTTTTTTTAAGCTCTGTCTCGGCAGTTATGAGAATTTTCTTTTCCAGCTCTAGGAGAGTAGCCTCGTCATAGTCGGTGTTATCTGCCGTCTTTTTACGCGGTGCAGTGAATCCCATTGGTCTTTGCTGAAGAATTTCCCCAATCGCTTTTGAACCGACGTTTGATGTAAGAATGATTAAAGTGTTTTTTAGATTGACTCTTTCGCCGCCGGAAAGAGTTACCTCTCCCTCCTCCATTATCTGGAGCAGGAGTTTATGAATATCTTCATGGGCCTTTTCGATTTCATCGAAAAGGATGATTGCCATATCCTCGTCGCTTTTTGCGGTGGCCTTCTTAATTGGGATACTTTTTCGTATCTCATTGTCAATTCTGCTGATTTGATCCTTATATATATTTACAAGAACTCTTGCCTCGCTGTGCAGCTTGGCTAGCCTATTCACGTCTATTAGGGCGATCTTATTGGCCTTTTCTATCTCAGGAAAGCCGTCGATGTTATTATCTTCTTGGCCTTTAGAAATTGGCAATTTCTTACGCAGATTATCAAGTGCATTAGCGGTTCTGCTAAAATAAGCTATAGAATCTCCGGCCATTTGCATCTGGTTTATTAGCATAGCCCAGTCTTGCTCAATTTTAGAAATTTCCTGGAATAATCTCCCAAGTTTTTTTATAAGCTGCTTCTTCCGGGATATCAATCTGGCTACTTGAGGGTCGTTCATATTCTCGGAAGGTTTAGCAAGATTTTTGAATATTCTTTTTGGCGATAATAGCGGCGGTGTGTCCCAGCCTACGTAACTATGGGGTGCTCCCAGCAGTGTCTGGATGGTGTGGGGCTGAGCCAGAGTAACACACTCGATTTTTGTGAGGTACCGCTCACTGCCAAGAAGATATTCGGCCAAAGCTCTGGGTAACTCTGTCTTGCCCACTCCGCTAGGGCCTATGAACATCAACACTCCGCGCGTCCCTCGTTTCTCACCCATTGTGACAACGGGATTTAAGCTGTCTCCGTAGAAATTGCAAACAGATCTAATGGCTTTAGTCTGCCCACGGACTCTCTTAGATAAATAGTCGGACAGATCCGAAAGTACTTTATTAATATCTTTCTTGTTGGTCTGTGGCGTGGTGGCCATATTTCCCCTCTTTTTAATGATCCATGATGGGTCTAAGTATATTGAAATAGACCAAAAAGTCAAACCCCGCATTTATGCATGAGTGCGGGGATAAAAAAGAACCCCAGGGGGGTTCTTATCGGAGGCTTTTTCCCCCAGCTATTCTAGGTGTTATCGTAACGATTGAAGCACCGACCAGAACGGGGTCTTCCTTGAGAATTCCGTTATCATGATCTATCAATTTGGAATTGCAAAGAATCGACTGGCCTACTAGGCTAAGAGTCGGGTTTTGGGAGCGAAATTTATCAATTAAATCTGACAATTTCTTACCTGCCTCAAGGGATACCCTGTAAGGCTTCCCTCCGACTGTAATTGTGTGTTCAACGGTATCTTTTTCGATAGTATCTTCTCTGGGCCTTTCTTTTTCCATCTTTCTGTCTCCTTTCTTCTCTCTTTTTGTTTAGGCAATCTCTATAGAAGAATTGCTTATTATCGGAAGTCCGTCAAAATTTAAACTGAATTCAAGGAACTCATC
>CAYSDF010000005.1:0-9805 GCA_964429675.1 uncultured Candidatus Saccharibacteria bacterium | reverse complement strand
AATATATCTTTTAGGGCCTCAACCTTCGGACGGTCAACATCTCCAGTGCGATAAAGCTGGTTATCTTTATTTTTCAATTCGACCTTATCAAAATCAAATATATTTATTTCACAGCCTAGTACCCCGGCCATTTTAGTTACTAATAAAGCCTGAAAACTTCCCAGACTTCCGGCGCCGACTATATTAATTCGGTCAGTCATAATAGTTGTCTAATCCCGGCTCCGGTGTTATCACTACCTTATCCTTGATAATCTGAATCATCCGGCCCATTCTTTCATCCATAAGTCTTTGGATACTGGCCGGCGATACTTTCTCGGTAAAGTCATATTGCAACATCAGCTCGCCCGGCAATATCTGGGGTTTGTATGTGCGAAGCTCCATATAAACCTCGGCCAGCTTATTTACTACCATGGCTAGCCACCAGTCGTAGTTTTGCCCCATTACTTTTAGCGTAGCCTCATCTATCGCGCTGAAGTAAACATCTGACCAAACATGGCTATGCCACCATAGCTTTGCTTCTTGGATTTCATCTCCCCTGCCGTTCAGGACCATCTTTTCTTGCCAAAGAGGGAATGCTATTTCATCAAATGTAGTGCCACTTAAACTGCACTTTTGATCAAAAACAATCGGCTCATCGTAAATTGTATAGATTAAGCCATCTCTTCTTACTTTAGCTAGTCCAGAGACCTCAACATCACAGATCAGGGCTGCTAGAATAATATCGACAAAAGTTTTTGGTTCGAAGACTACTCTCACATTGTCCTCCTGTGTTGTATATTTTCTTTAGCCGACAGGACCGCTACCAAACGGACCCCACTGCATCGGTATTTGTTTCATATTCTGGCAGAAGCCTTTTTGAATAATCCTTTTAGCAATATTCAGAAGTCCAAAAGCGCTGCCCTGGAATTGGGCGCGAGCCAGGTCTATGTCCAGAGATTCTTTATCCCCAGGCATTACATCTTTAATTGTATCGGTCATCTTGCCTTGGATTAGAGAGTGACTCTGGTTTATTTCCTTATCTGACGGGAAAATTATTTCGGGAGGCTGGTCAATTTCAATTTTAAGAATATATCCGATCATGCGCTCATATGAATTTAGAATCAATTCGGAGGATTTGAAGTATATATGAATCTGGCTCTCGGTCACTTCTAATTCGAAAACATCCGGATCGGACAAGAGATTATATATTTCAGATGAAACATGTTTATCTATTCCGTTGATTTTGGTTTCGATATTCTCGATAGTCAATTCTATTTCTTTTCCTGCGAAATAATAAGCTACTCTTTTATCCTGAGAGGATTTAATTTCTGCCCGGACAGTATTAATTTGAGGCATTAAGCTGTCTCGCAGACGTTTTAATATCTCAGCTTGGTGTAGGCGTATAAATTCAGCTTTTTCCTTATCCCGGTCCTCATCGTTAATATATACATTGTCCAGGCTCGGCTGATAAAAACCGCGTGACCTTTGCTGATCTCTATGTTTTGGCTCAGTCTCCTCCTTTACCAAGAAGGTAAGAATAACATGGACTAGCGCGGCCATATCCAGGTTCTGTATAAGCATATCCAGGTCTTTATTAAGGCCCCGATCGGTCGTGCCAAAACAGGTTCCGGTATTATTCGCGTGAGCATGGAAATAGGGTCCCGGATAACGGTTTTGGTAGAATTTTATTGCCATATGGCTAGTAACAGATGGGTCAATAATGATCTCGAATTCGCCGATGTCAAATTTTTTTGTCTCGTCGCCGAAAGGAACCTGAAATATCCTCTGAGTATTGATGATGATTATATAATCCTTTCCCTCAACCTGCTTAATTCTTACTGTGCCTACTAAATCCATACCCAGAATCTTCTCAAATTCTAAACCGGAATTATAATTCTCTGACTTTGTCTTTGCTATTTCTAGGCGTTCTTCTAGGTCGGCAAGCTTGCTTAAAAGCTTAAAATATTTAATCTTTTCGGTCTTACCCTTATCCCTCACCTCCTTGAGGTCTATCTGGCGTTCTTTTAGTCTTTCAGTCAGAGATTTAAATAGGAAATTACTTAGACTGGCCGTAGAGATTTTTCTGCTCTTGCTCTCTCGGAGTTTATCTGCATAGTTTTTTCTCAGGATATCATATTTTTTAAACCAGACATCAAAGGCGTCCCTATCCGACTTGCATTCTAGGGCGTAAGGAAGAGCACAATAAAGAATGTGATTAAGAATCTTGGTGTTTTCATAATCTGATATGCCCCCTAGCGTGCCCGGATAAATATAGAGAGTCTTGCCCAGACGCCAACCCACAATGAAATTTTCCGGGGATTTTATCGGCATTCCTTCTGCCAAATAAATTTCTTCCAGAGGACGGGATCCGGGGGAAATCTGTTGACCAAAAAGAGTTCTAGGCGGTCTGCGTGTAGGATTAATTCTTTTCCCTGCTTCAGGGTAAGCGTCAAGATAAACAAAAACAGGAGCTTTATCATCTTGTTCAGGAGGTCGGACTGCTCCCCCGCGGACGTCTACTACTATCTTTGTGTCCAATGTACGGCCCAGGTTATTTATCAATGCAAGAAGTCTGTAGATTTTCTTTAATTCTTCGGTGCTGGAAGAATCAACCCCTCGTAATTCAATATAGCTATGATGTGTAAAATCTTTTGACGATTTTTTCACGAACCCCCCCTTGTTAAAGACCTAGTATACTAGAGTTTATATGATAAATATCCTATTTTTGCAAATTAAAAACCCCGCTTATACGGGGCTATAATTATTATGAGAAATTTGGTTTTGCAGTATTAGTGGAATGTCTTGCCAGTCTGAGTTCTCTGGCTTTTCTGTGCCACCTGCCTTCTTTAGGCATAAAGCGCATACTGTTGCAGTATTGCATAGCCATTTCCGTCATTTTCTGATGAGCGGCCATATCCATGGGAGGCATATAATCCTCAAGGGCTTCAAGGAGATACTTAGCGGTAAGCCTCTCACCGTCTCTCTCGGCATATTCAATGGCTCGCCGGATTATATTTTCCAGCATTCCCCCGGTAAAATATATTTCGTCATCACAATCTTTGCCCGTGTCATCATCGCTGAAAACCAATGAATGGAATTCATCGATATTGCACTTGAAAATTCCACGATCTTTAGTATGGCAGTGAGCTCTTCGGGCAAAATCCCTAAGTTCTTTATCTGAAATTTCGCCTAGATTTATAGAGGTTCCCATGGATTGGGCAATAACCTCAAATTTATGTAGAAGTGCCGGGATTATTTCAAGGCGCTCAGCTGTTGATGGAGGAAAGAAGGGAATTTTGTCGTCAAATCTCCCGTCTCTTAAAAGTGCCGGATCTATCAGATCAGGCCTGTTGGATGCCGCAATCCACATAACTTTACCCCTAAGGTTAGTGTCGGACATGAATTGGAACAATCTTGATTGTATTCTCTGGTTAACTCCAGAATCTCCAACCGGTCCGGATGACCTCATTTGCATTTCTTGATCAATCTCATCTATAAACACTACGACGGGCGCTAGGGCCAGTATGAGCTCAAGAGCGAAATCAAGATTTCTCTCCGATGAACCAACCCACATTTCTCTTATGTTTTTTAAAATTACAAACGGGATATCTGATTCGTATGCAACAGCCTGTGCAAATACCGTCTTACCGGTACCAGGGGCGCCAAGAAGAAGGATTCCCGTAGGCACAGAAGAGAAAGAGCCTGACTTGATACGTTTTACGATGCCTAGAATGCATTCCGTCTTTTCTTTCAAGCCGCCAATTGCCTTGATTCCCCAAAGGGGCCTTACAATTTCTACCAGTCCGCCGGACTGATCTTCGATGAATTTTTTCTTTCTTTCAAAAAGATTAGTGATGGTAAGCGACTCACCCTTGAAATCCGCTTCTTTAAGAAGACTCACTATCGCGCTAGAGGACATTCCTGCTGAATGTCTGGCGAATATTTCGGAAGACATATTATTCGCTGGGCAATTTTTTCGAAGCCAGCCGTAAAGTGTTTGCCTGGCTTTTAAATCAGGAAAGTCTACCTTAACCGGAGTTACGGCGTTAGTTTCAGGCTTGAGCTGATTGGCAACTGAGCTTAACCCCTCACACAGAAAGAAAACTATATTATTGGCTGAGCGAATTTTTGGATGCTTGGCCAGTACTAAAGTAGAAACAAGAGCTATCCGATCCTTTTCATAAGTTGAAGATGAAGCGGGCGGAACAATTGTTTCAAGATATTCTACTACAACTCCAAAAAATGGTCTACCCTCTAACTTCTCCGGGATTGGAAGAACATCGACGGCGGGATGAGCTGCATTCTTTTTTATGATTAGCTCTACATCTTTCCAGGAAATCTTTAAGATTTTAGAAAAAAGCTTCAGGGCATATCCAAGATCGCCTCGGTATTTTTTAAATTCATAAACCGCTACATTCCCCTCTCCAAGTGCAGGGGGCAGCTTTTCTGGCATTAGCATTTCCAAAAACTGCAAGAAATCATCTTCCATTTGATTATTACGGAACTTGATACCTTCGCCTAGATTGAAGAAGGCCATGAATCTGGCCTCTGATAACGGCGAGCTTGATGTTAGTCGGTCTATTAGATATTCAAGGCGGTGCCCTGCATCATCTGTTACCAAGAAGGCATCGGCGACATTAAGGTGGAGTAAAAAAGTATGCGATGCTCCTGATCTGAATTTTGAATCAATCTCCTTGAGCCACTTTTCCATTATTTACCTTCTGAGTTGCTGAAGATTTGATCGATGATCGGATCACCAGGCCGCAAAACCTTATCAATCATACCTGCTTCAAGACCTTGATCAGGAGTCATTAATGCTTGATGGCTAAGAAAATCCTTTATCAGCTTTAATCTCTTCTCCGGATTCTTAAGCATGCCCTCATCCACTTTCAGTTCCATCTTTTTTAAATAGTATTCCGGTATATCCGAGTTTTCAGAAATTAACTGGTAAAGTATCTGATTTATTCTGTCGATATGATCGCGAGCCTCTTCAAAATCAGCCTCAGATTCTCCGCCGACACTTCTTTTTCCAAAATGAGTTAGGATCATTGTATTTTCAAGGGCGAAGCGTCTGCCTTTGGTCCCCATCATCAGAATTATTCCGCCCATACTCATGGTTTCGCAGAGATCTAAAGTCCATACCTCAATTCCTTTTGCTTTCAAGTGATTCATGGCCTGGATTATTGTAAATCCAGCCGCTATATCACCGCCAGGACTATTGAGGACTATTTTTACTGGTTCTTTACTATCAAGGCCCAGCAACATCAAAGAAGCATAGACATCTTCTGCTACGCTAGGATAACTATTGGGAGCTGAGATTTGCTGACTGGACATGATTGTACCAAAAATATTTACTATGCGAGCGTCTCGGGCAAGAATTGTCCAAGGCGTAACCAAATTGACCGTCTTATCTCCCCAGGGTCTAACCAGCATATATACTTCCTTTTTATGTTAATGAACTTGGAGGAATAATGGCAAAAAATTAATTTGTGGTCAACCCCGTCACTTATGGAGGATAGGCTCTGTACCCGCAAAGATTTAAAATCAAGAAATTAATTCTCGGATCTTCTATAAGTGCGGGGTCAATAGCCTAGACTGATGTAAGTATGAATCTAGATAGAGAGTCTTTGAGGTTAACAGCGCCATTCTTGGATTCAGTATCCAGAACCAGGAGTTTTTGATAAATTTTGCGTAATTCTCCCTCACTAAAATTAGCTATATTTTTAGATATTTTTTTTACTACGAAGGGGTGAAGGCCCGACTTCGCGAGGCTGTTGCCGGATGGCCCGTTTTTAGACCCGAGAGATTTAACCAACAATATGTTTCTGAACTGATAAATCATCATGGAAAGGACATAGTAGGGATCCCGGCCGGTAGCCATTTCCTGATAGAGCAGTTTAACGGCTAAAACCTTGTTTTTTGCAGCCAGAGCGTCAATGAGGTCAAATATGTTTAAGTCCATCCTCGGGGTAACTAAAGTCTGGACATCTACTTCCTTGATTGTGCCATGCGAGTAGTTAGCCAGCTTTTCAACCTCATTAATCAGCGGCCAGGTGTTGTTGCCGACTATATCCACGAGTCTATGCAGGGCACTCTGCTCAATCGTCTTATTTCTCTGTTTAAATTCTTCGTGGAGCCATTGAGAAAGCCTTGAATCTGGAAGAGGCTCAAAGGACTTTACTGTATTAGTATTCTGAGAGAGAAGTTTGAATAATCCCCTATTCTTTGAGGTAAGGTCAGCTTCTTTAAGGTTTTCTACGGCCAGTAAAATAATATCTTTAGTGCCTACAAGTTGGTGATCGACTATAAGTTCTTCTATTTTCGCAGACAGCCCTTTTTTATTGAAAAAATTCTTAATGGTGACCAGCTTGAATTCATTAAAAAATGAACTGCTCTTGAGCGCATTCTCTAGGTTATCAACGGTATCAGTGTCTAAAAAGTCAAACTCAAAAAGATTCAAGCCGCTTGGATATTTACTGGTGTAACTGGCTATTACTTTTTTGGTGTTCTGTTTTAGTCGGTATCCGTCCGAGCCGTATAGAAATATTATCATAGTCTGTTAGTTGTTTATTGTTACTTCCACCCATATTTTGCCCGGGGCGAACTGTATCTCTTTTCCGTCGCTGTCGTAGAAATAAAGCTTGCTGGCAATATCTGAGGGGTCCTTCTTCCATGTCCCATTAATTACTATTCCGTTTTGGTATATCCTGGCGATGCCTCCCCCAGTAATATCAGTAGATATGTATAGGTTATTAATTACTTTTGACTTGGTCTCTATTACGGCTACTACGCTAGCTTGGATTTGGTTGTTTGAGCCCTTGTCTATCTCTGGATTTTCGGCCCTCGCCCTTTGGTATAAATTCTGGCCCTCATTATAGGTCCATTTTACGTCAAAAGGCGGTTGGTAAATATTTATTTCAGTGGCTATATTAGATAAATTTTTGCTATTATCGCCACTTTTTTGATGAGGATAGCCGGTAAAATTATTTTTTAAATCATATTTAAGTTCAGCGGCCTTTGCAGTAATTTTATCAATATCAGTAAATCCGTTATGAGGGGGTTTTAATCCCCGCTTTCTATAGAAAGTAGTGCCTTCATACCTCATGGCGTCAACATTGTTTATTATGCCGCTGTCTAATTTTGCCAGCGCCTCATGCTCCCCTCCCCAGTGAGTGAGTATTGCTCCAATGCCAGCAGCAAGAGGAATGAACTCGTTTCTAGCTGATCTGACCGATCCGATTTCTGGAGGCGTCTGGCATTGGAAAACGCCCATAAAACGGGTTATGCCATTTGGTGTCACTGGTAGTTCAAAAACTATATCTGCTTGTCCGATCCCCGATAATGGCCTATCCATCAGATCCCCGGCAATCATTACAGCTATAGGGCGCCGAGAATAATTACTACATTCTAGGCCGGTGATATTTGAAACATCTTTTGCCTGGACTGAATACATATCCTGACCCTGAGAAGAGTTCACTATCTCTATTTTCTTTGTATTCCACCATACCAAAAAAACTATTACCAAAATTCCGACGACCCCCCCGGCTATAGCAAGAAGCAGATTAATATTTATCTTTTTCATAATAATTTCTGATGCTTAGGGCAGAAATGAGCTGATCGGCCACCTACCTTCAGGCGGTGAATTATCCCGCCGTCTTTCTTCTGACACTTTTTTCCTGTTTCATGGTAGGCGTATTGCATGTCCTGATACTCCCCTTTCTCTCCTGACGGGAGCCTATAGTCATCCATGCTTGATCCATTATATTCTATCGCTTTTTTAAGTATTTTGACCATCGCTTTAAATATCTTTTCCAGATCGCGATTTTTTAAATTTTCTACTCGGGCTAATGGATGATATCCCGATACCCATAGGATCTCATCGCTGTATATATTGCCGATGCCGGCGATAAAAGCTGGATCCATGAGCACCTGTTTAAGGCGCCCCTTTTTTCGGCCAAATAGTTTTATAAAATCTTTAAGGGTTATCTCAAGTGGCTCTGGCCCCAGGTCTCTTATCTCTTTTAAATTCGAAACATCCCTGTCTTTGACAAGAACTACTTTGCCAAATCTTCTGAGGTCCGATAGTGCTATTTGATGCCCGTTATTAAGGGAGAATATAAGGCGGATGTATTGGTTTTGCCGGTCACTTTTCAATGGCCCTGGGATTGTACTAACCCAGTCGTTAGCTGTTTTCTTCCATTTCCCGTACATAAGATGTCCCGATATTTTCTGATGGATAAAAATGGCCTTATCCCCTTCTATGTCTATTACTATATACTTTGCCCTTCTGGTGACGCTTAGTATCTTTTTATTTTTAATTTCTTTTGTGAATTGTGAAATTCCTCCGGCTTGCCGGACCACTTTTTCCCGGTCAGCCCAAAAACCGGTTATTTTCAAACCGATTATTTTTTTTCTTAGTTCTCTGACGATTGTCTCTACCTCCGGGAGTTCTGGCATCGCGGAGAGGGGCCCCGAACATTAAAGGTAAAGTTGTAATAAAGAAGTCCCTTTCTGAACTGCTTCCGAGAGATTTGCTTCTTTATTACAACTTTACTGGTAACTGGATCTCCCGCCAGGGCGGGATTAGAGCCAGTTATTAATGTTTGGGGTCTCTGTGATTTTAATTTAAAATAAAAGGCCGGTGCTGTCTATATTGCACCGGTCAGAGGACTACATTACCTGCTGCTTATTCGGCGAATTTGTGTCCGTGACCATTTCTAGCCTGAAATGAATGATAATTCCTTCCTTACGCATGTCATTGATAATCTTTGTTATTCTTTCGATCTCGTGGGTCTCAAGATACTGCATCATAACCCTAAGCATAATCCACATGGTATCTAATCTAGCCTCATTTCCTGCCCAGTTTAGTTTTCGTCTAATATAATCAACCTCCTCCTTAAAGTCAGCGATACTTAGGTGTTCTTCCTGGGTATGAGCCAAATTCGCCATCTATAAAACTCCGCTATAAAAGATCCATCTCTTGCCAATTATCTCCACATTTAGCATCAACTGTCAATGGTACGTCTAATTTATGGATGTTTTCCATTATATTTTTTATTTTTTTAGCAACTTCTTTTATAAGATCTTTTTTTACTTCAAAAAGTAATTCGTCATGAACCTGCAGAAGCATTTTTACATCGCCTTCCTTGTAGTCCGAATGTATCAGTTCATGGACCTTTATCATGGCCAGCTTCAAAAGATCGGCTTCGGTGCCTTGTATAGGCATATTAATAGCCATACGCTCTGCCTGGCGGACAAGCTCATGTATGCCTGAATTTATTTCGGGCAAATATCGGCGTCTTCCAAAAATCGTACTCACGTATCCATTTTTCCTGACTTCTTCCCGAGTTTGTTCCATATAGGCTGCAACTCCGGAGAACTCTCTCATGTATTTTTCAATAAAGTCTTTTGCTTGAGCTCTGTTAACTTTGGCTGCTCTTTGAAAGCCAAGTTGGCCCATGCCGTATAATAAACCGAAGTTTAAAGTCTTAGCTTCCCGGCGCATATCCTTTGTTACTTTATCAGCATCTATTCCAAAAATCTCAGCAGCGGTCCGGGTATGAATATCCTCCCCTCTTTTAAAGGCTTCGGTCATTTTTTTGTCGCCGGAAATGTGGGCTGCTATTCTTAGTTCAAGCTGGGAATAGTCCAGAGATAATAATTTATATCCCGGAGCAGCAATGAAGGCTTTTCGGAATTCCTGACCCAGTTCTGTCCGGACCGGGATGTTCTGCAGGTTTGGATCCTGACTGGAAAGCCGCCCGGTAGTGGTGCCAGTTTGATTCAGGGTTGTATAAAGCCGCCCGGTTTTTTTGTCTATTAGTTG
>CAYSDF010000004.1:0-29747 GCA_964429675.1 uncultured Candidatus Saccharibacteria bacterium | reverse complement strand
CTCTGTAGGCATGGCAACGAATCAGCTGTCTAGTTGGAAAATTCAGCTGTTTGAGGCTTTGCGAGTTCTGAATTTTCCCAGAAACTAGACTGCGATTCGCCCATGACATGCAGGGCTGGAGAAAAATGGGTTGGGGTCTTTTGGCTTCCCAATGACTATAGACTTAAACTAAAAACTCCCTTTCGGGAGTTTTTAGTTGAGAACAAATTAGTATTCGTCTCTTCGGCCACCGCCGAATCCGCCACGGCTTCCGCCACTTCCACCGCCGTAGCCGCCACGGCTTCCGCCGCCGAATCCGCCTCGACTGCCACCACCGAATCCACTTCGGGGAGGTCTCTCAGTCATAGGTCTGGCTTCGTTAACTACTATCGGACGACCATCAACTTCTTTGCCGTTCATGACCTCGACTGCCTTGGTGGCATCCGCGTCATTTTCCATCTCGACAAATCCGAAGCCTCTTGATCGGCCTGACATTTTGTCCATAATCACTGAAGCTGAGCTAACAGCTCCTACCTGAGCGAAAGCCTCTTTCAAGGTCTCGTCAGTAGTGGTGTAGGACAAATTACCTACATATAATTTTTTCACTTTTGGAGATACTAATAGCCAAATGAAAGAATCAATCGAGCTTAGGGCCCGCATGTTTCATGCATATGACAAGGACTAGTATCAAATTTTTCTAGTAGGAACGACCCCTCGCTTAGTTCCTACTGGAGAAACCTCGCTGAGAACACCTACGCTGACAATATGTTATCACAGATCGTCTTAAAATGCAACAGCTGGGGGAATTCGTAAAAAAGAGGTCTAATTGTGGACATGAAGAATGGTTAAAACCATAACCTGTGATATACTAAATTTACCTATCATGGTTAATAAAACAACGAAAAAAATTCTAGTAAAAGACATAATGACCACAGAAGTCATGTCTGCTCACATCGATATGTCCGTGCTTGATGTTGCCAAAGTTCTCTCAGAACATAATTTTAACGGAATGCCCGTAGTTGATAAAGAAAACAAAGTTTTAGGCATCATCACAGAGTTTGATCTAATAGAAAAGGCTTCCGAGGCTACCCTTAATACGCTGAGAAGCGTTCTTCATGATGTCTACAATTCAAAAGAACCAAATTCAAATTTTAAAAAAAGGTCTGAGGAGATTTATCCTTTAAAAGTAGGAGACATTATGACTAAGAATCCGATGGTCATCTCTCCCGATGCCCCTTTTGAAGAATTAATAGATATTTTCAGAAAAAATCAAAGAATAAACCCAATACCCGTAGTCGATAAGGAAAACAAACTTCTTGGCCTCGTCAGCCGAAGCGACCTGCTAAAATCTTCCGGTATTTATAGAATGTGAGGGGGCTCCGGATTATTGTGGATAATAGCGCTGGTAATAACACTAAAAAAATATAACAATAAGAACATATGACAGACCCAAACGAAAAATTAACTAATATAACCGTAAAGGAACTTATGACCACCGAGGTCATAACCGTAAACCCAGAGACCCCTCTTCTTGATGTAGCCAAGATCATAGCCGAACACAACTTTGACGGCGTTCCAGTGGTAGACAAAGACAACAAGCTTGTTGGCCTAGTGACTGAGTACGATCTAATCAATAAAACCTCCGCCATCCACCTACCCACCCTCCAAGTAGTGTTGAAGAATATGCCATTGTTTAAAAAAGACCAGTCTCATTTCCAGGAAGAAATCCTGTCCCTGAAGGTTTCCGACATAATGAACAAAGAACCACTCACTTTAACTGAAACGGCTACATTTGAAGAGATCATAAGGGTATTCAAGGAGCACCACAGAGTTAACCCGATCCCAATAATAGACAAGGACAACAAGGTAATCGGCGTGGTAAGCAGATTCGACGTCCTTCGCCCGTTCCATGTACTGCAGGGAGTTCTAAAGTATTTTTAATAATTACGCCCACAATTAACCCCGCCATGGCGGGGTTAATTTATTTATGACTACCAGAAAAATAATTTACACCTTCGGGGTATTCGTAGCTCTGCTTACGGGGTTTTTTATATTAAAAAAGCCAGAAACCCCTAAATCTCCTGCGAAATTAATTGCAAATAACAGCATCAAGAGCGGACAAGTTACAATAGATGGCATCAAACTGACCGTTGAGATAGCTGATACAGCAGAAAAGAAGATGCAGGGGCTATCGGGAAGATATTCAATGATGGAGGATGAGGGCATGATTTTTATCTTCACTCCGCCTGCTATACCAGGATTTTGGATGAAAGACATGAATTTCCCCCTCGATATGATCTGGATAGATGCAAACTGGCACATAGTAGGGATAACAAAGAACATACCCCCTGATTCATTTCCTAAAACTTTCAATCCTCCATCTCCTATAGTTTATGTAATCGAGGTTAATGCCGGCTGGACAGATAAAAATAATATTTCGATCGGAGATAAGATTGATTTCAGGAACTAAATTAAAACCCCTTCCGCCGGCCGGCGGATGAGGGGCTTTAATTTAGTAGGTTCTAGAGTCCGAGGTGACTCCTTAAGCTACCCTGGAATTTAGTTGAGCTTCCATCTAACCCTCCTCCTGTTCCCGCATTGATATTCAGGTCCTGACTATCATTTATATCCTCTCCTGAATTATCTTCACCGGAATCCAGCTTCAGAGAGCCCCTTGATTCGGCATCTTCCCGTTCGCCGATCATATTATTTGCCTCCATTCTAACACTCTGATGTATCGACTCAAGCTTTGCTTCTTTCTTGGCAAGCTTGGCGATAATATTCTCATGGGCCTTCAGTGATGTCTCAAAATTAGAGCTTACATCGGCGGCTGCTCTAAAATTCTTTTTTTCTTTAAAGTCTTCGATCTTTTTATTGACCGCATCGGCATGGGCCCCAAAATTCTCTTCTATATTGACGCTAGTATTGGTGTCGAGCTTACCCTGGGAAGCAAGCTTTTCAGCCTCATCAAGACGGCGACTGGCTTTTTGAACCTCCCAATTGGCGCTATCTTCGCTTGAGAGTGAAGCCCAACCCCTTACTTCTTCATTGATTCCTACTTTAACCAGATATAGTATATCTCCTGGCAAAGCACTTTCTGCCGCGAAAGAGGTACCTCCTCCGATTAACAATGCTGCGATTATCATTAATGGCATAGGATTAGTTAATAACTGGGGTGATAAAAAATTAAATTTAAACTTCGACCTTCCCAAATTCTGACGAAGGTTATTTAAATTTCTTACAGGATTATTTTCCATCAAAGAAATAAGGTTCTGGCGCATAAAAAACTTATCGCTTTCTTCTAAACGAATTTTTCGGGCACTTTCGATGAATTTTTTTATTAAGTTATCCATTGTCTAAAATTTCGCGTAATTGTTTAAGCCCCCTGTGGATTCTGACGGAAATATTATTTTCAGTTTCATCCGTTGCCTCGGCTATTTCTTTTATAGACAGGTCCTCTATAAAACGCATGTTTATAATTTCTCTATACCTTGGTTCAAGTTTTTTTACTACATCTCCCACGAACTTGCTATCTAACTCGCTAATGAGTTTCGGCATATTATCAGTCCCGGGATCAAATCCTTTCTCAGACAGCAGCTCTATGGATACAGTCTGTTTTTTACGCGACTCATCAATAATAAGATTATTGGCCATTTTATACAAAAGAGCCCTGGCATTCTCTATCTCTTCGCCGCCGGCTATATACTTCCAAAGCCTGATGAAAGTCTCCTGGGTGATGTCTTTTGCCTTATCTCTATCGAGCATTTTAAAATAGCAATGCCTAAAAATCGCATCTGAAAAATCGTCATATATCTTTAGAAACTCTGTATTTTTTGACACTGTTTATGATGTTAAGACGGTATATACGGCCCGGTCTTACATTTCGGGTTAATTAATTAAAGCATAAAATTAAGAAAAAGCAATCATAAAATGCCCCTAGAAGGGGCATTTTATGATTGCTTAGGATAAATTAGGCTACTTCTGAATAAGTATCTGGGCTACATTTTGAGCTGAACCGCAATCTACAACTACAGTCAGCGGTAGCTTTCTACTTGATAATGTAATCACAGTAAATCCATAACCTTTGAGATAGTATCCGAAATTATTAAGCGAGAACCACCTTCCATCACCAGATCTGTTGTCAAACATAACAGCTGTGCCATTTTTTACAGTAAAATTATTCGGGTGTGCTTGACACATCGCATCAAATTGAACTATTCTTCCTTGATATTCTTTTACGGCCTGAGTATAGCTGAGAAGCTTACCTCCTGAACCAGGAACTTCCAAAGAATTTGTGTATCCAGAAGAAGGCTCTGGAGATTTGTTCAAGCGGGCTCCAATAGGTTCGTTTCCCTTCATAGCCCAAATTAAAATAACCACAAAAAAGGCTATTATACCTAGTATAAAATACATATTCTTCTTTTTATCCATTATTAGTTTATAAGCCCCACGAATAGGAATCATAGCCAATAAATATTGCGATGAATCCTTGCTTCTTACGGCTTACTATATATTAGATTAATTATACCTCGAATACCCAAGCCGTAACAATCTTCCCTTGTTGATATCAATTATGTCTATTTTTATATCCTGATATCATCTCCGACAGAATCATGAGTAAAGAGTTGGGATCATCTGCCTGTTTTTCTGCTTCATCCCAATCAAAGCTGCCCCTCACATAACGCCGAGAGTCAGCCGGCCTTTCCGGTAATTCTAAATTTTCCATTCCTATCTCATCGCCATAATATATTATGGGAGAACCCGGATTTTCAAAAAGCATTTTGAAAGCTTCTAGAATTTTCTCCGTATGGCCTTTAAAAATCTCTGCTAATCGTATTGAACTTCCACGGCCCTCAAAGGAATACTTCTTATCAGGATCAAGCCATTTTAAAAGCTCTTCTCTTCTGGCCAGAGAAATATGCTCCAGAGTTAGTTCGTCATGATTTCTTAGAAATGTTGCCCACTGACAGTTTTCAGGAATATCAAATGAATTTTTTATCAATTTTTCGATAATGCCCACATCTCCCCTCTTTAATGACAAGAGCATCGCCGACATAAGATGAAAATGAAAAACCATATGACATTCTTCACCTTGCCCGAAATACTCCATTATCCTTTCAAGCGGACCATTGGCTTCGGCAAGAAGAATCACGTTGAGATTTTGCCTTTCTATATGCTTTCTTATCTTTTTAAGCACATCATGCGTCTCGGGTAAATTAACGCACGGAGTCCCTGCTCTCTTAATAAGAAAAGGTGCCGCATCAAGACGAAAACCATCAACACCATGGCCAATCCAGAAATCCATAACTTTCATCATTTCATTAAAAACTTCCGGATTATCCCAGTTCAAATCCGCCTGCTGAGGATAAAATGAAGCAAAATAATAATCCCCGGTCTTGGGATTGGGTATCCAATTAGAAGGCTTCATATGAGAAAATGGATTAACTGCATCTGGAAATTCTTCGCCGGTTTTTGACCAGATAAAAAAATTTCTTTTGGGATTTTCTTCGGACTGAGAAGCTTCGAGGAACCAAGGATGATCAATGGAAGCATGGTTGATAACAAGGTCAACAATAACCCTGATTCCCATATCATGAGCCTTTAAAGTAAACCTAGCAAAATCATCAAGTGTGCCGAATTCCGGCCTAACATTCATATAGTCCGAAACATCGTAGCCGTCATCAACCATCGGTGAAGGATAATGGGGCAGAATCCAAATACAGTCTATACCTAATTTCTTAAGATAATCTAGTTTTTCAGTCATGCCGTTAAAATCTTTAGCAAACTTATCGACATAGACTTCATATATAACCGCCTTTTTCCACCATAAATCTTTATTCATTTAGTTTTTAGAAATACCGGGGGTATAGTTATTAGAAGCATTCCAGAGCATGAAGCCCTTGAAATTATTCCCCTCGGTATCAGTTACGGCTTTTATTTCAGCGTTTATCATCCCTACATTATAATCAGCCCCCAAATCAAAATCCTGAAGCCAGGGACGAATTTCTGATTTATTATAATCCAGGCCTCTTTTTATTCTTGATTGCCTATAGGCCTCAAGTTTTGTGATCCCCCCATCCATGGCATTCTTGATTACGTCGTAAGGATGCTCGGCCGGATTAGGATATCCCAAAAAAGTTAGCGGATAGTGGGACGGATATACCATAGGACAAACATAATCAAAATAAGCAAAGGCGTTTTCGATAACCTGACCTATGCCAAGGTCGTCTTTGTGAATTGTTGTAAAACCAAAAAGATCAGCTGATATTTTAACCCCTTCCAAGTTTTCCCTCAAATACTTGAAGAATGATCTTATAACCTGACTTTTGGGTGTCTTGCCGTCCCAAAAAGGATATTTTATAGCCTCGATGTTTCCATCACTAGGGAAACGCACATAGTCGAAGTTTATCTCATCAAAGCCCTTTGCAGAGGCGTCTTTGGCAATGGCGATATTGTAATCCCAGGCGTCTTTTGCTGCCGGATCAATCCAAGCCAAACCCTTGCCGTCATACCATGTCTGAGATCCATTCCGGACTGCCAAGTCCGGCCTGGCCCTAGCCAGCGTCGGGTCTTGAAAAACAGTTAGTCTCGCTATCGCGTAGATTCCTTGCTCGTGGAGCCTAGTAATAAGCGCATCGACGTCATGAATGGTTATATCTTCAGACTTATACCTTTTAACATCCGGCACCGAAGTATCATAAGATATATAGCCGGAATAATCCTTTATGTCTATGACTACCGCATTTATTCCGTTGGTTTTAGCCAGATCAAGTAAATAACTGATCTTCTTATCACTCCCGCCTGACAAAGCGGTAAAATATATAGCCTTAATTATTTGGGGCGGATTAGTAAGTGGTCGGGCCTCGGACGAAGACTCAGAAATCTTTGTGGCTTTAGCCCTGGAGTCATGGCCAAAATTTCTTTCAAACATTAAAACTGCCACGATAAATACGGCTAGAAGAACCAGGGCCCAGAAAAATTCTTTATTATGTTGCAATGTCTCTTAATCTTACCAAAAAACAAAAATCCCGCCTAGGCGGGATTACATTCTAACTTTTGCTGGACAGTGCCAGCGAAAGATAAGTGCCTTCTATCATAGTACTCATTCCAAAACCAAGCTGATGGGCAAGATTAAGCAATTCCGAAGTATGCATCTTGTCAAAAGATCCTCTTGCCCTTATTTCGGTGAAATCACCAAGCCCTTCTATTGAGTCTATATGAAGGGTAAAAAAATGATCATCAGAACCAACTCCTGTATTTCTAAAACTCGAACGGGTCTTTTTAAGAACAACCAGGGTTTTATATCTATCACATTCCTTTTTAGCTTCATCGGAATTAACTTTAAAAGATAGCGTGGAGCGGTGAGATATGAGAGTGTCCCTGGCAGGACCCTTATACATGAGTTTATAATCACCGCCCTCATGTCTTAAGCGTAAAACCTCTCCCCGAGGATCATATTGTTCCTGATTTGGCAGGACAAAATAAGTATCCTCCTGATAACTTGTCTTCTCTAATGTCCATCCGGCAGCATTTGCCTTTTCTATAGAGGGCTGGCCCCTAAATTTTAGCTGCTCTTCAAAATAAGGAGAGTGCCTGGCTCGCTTTTTAACCAGCGACAACGATCGAGTCATTAATTGTCCCTCAGGGACATTGAATCTGGAGCAAATGGTCGGCAAAAGATATTTCAATACCTCTTCTCCGGCTTGCCTCAAATCCATATCGGAAGTATCAACGTGAAAGATTGGCAATCCAGGAACATTCTTTTCAACGCCTTCAAGAACTTTTATGTATATATCTATTGTCTCGGAAATATCTTTCTCGTTCATTTTCGATCCACGCTTTTGGGTAAGAGCGCATTCATATTCGCGTCTGATTGCCGTCTCCACAGAACAGGTAAAGAAGAAGTAGGCGTCAACAAGGTCAAGCGACAGTAGCTGATATATCTCGTTCTTTATGCTTTGGACATGAGTCTCACTATAAATCCCCTTTCGCAAGCCTTTCTCATACCAGTAGAGCATATCTTTAAGACCGCGACTGGTAATAGCGACGTGGGCCCTAGGATGGTTAGACAGATACAAATACTGATCCCTGACCCCGCTTAAATGCTTAGCTTGCTCAATCACGGGGTCGTCCGTAGTCAGACTCCTAATGCCCTCATGCTCAGCTGTTTCCGGAGGGCAGTAAGCTCGGAATTTATGGCGTCGGAAAACCTGCTCGATCTTTCCCGTAACAGACGTCTTCATAGATTTCTGAGTGCCAAAAAGATCGATCAATATTGTCTTGGGTACAGGTTCGTCTTTGGCAAACCGGACACCATTAACAGTCTCGTATATTGCTTCTAAATAAGCCGAGACTTCTTCCTCGGTAAAAGGTTCAGAAAATATATCAGGAGACTTCTCAGACAATACTGAGCTCTTCATTTTTGCTTCCTTTTTAATGATCTGTAGGCAAAAATTAGCAAAGAAAATCCCGGCTGTCAAAGCCGGGATTTTATAAATTATGTTCAGAAAATTAAATGCTAACTATTTTCCAAACTTTAGAGTATTTATTAAATTCGATATTGGTAGAAGAAAAAGTAGTCTCTTCTGCCATTTTTGTTAAAAGTCCTTTATCTTTTAGAATATTGAGGGCTTTGGTCCATTTATCTCTTGATAAATTATCATCGAGTATAAAATATTTAGCCGCCAAATCAGGGTCATTAGCCCCGAGAGCTGCCACAAAAAGATCGAATGTCTCCTGTGGTGTCTGCCCGCCATATATATCAGCAGTCATGGCAGTAACGTATGCCTGACTAAGCTCTTTTTTAACCCCAGCCTGACTTTGATCCCCAGATAAGTAGCCGTTGATGGCAATGTAAACTGTAGCCCCTAGGAGAATAAGCAGGGCTGAACCACCCCAGAATAGTAATATTCTCTTATTCATTTATCTTCATTATAGCAGATTAATCGAAACCTTAAAACAAAGCCGCCCTGGCCGCGATATCGCGGCCAGGGCGGTCGAAAAACAAAAATACTCTATTTCTCCATTTGTTCTGTTATTTTTTGCTCTATTTCTTCGAGGCTTACTTTATCCTTTACCAAATAAAAAGCCGGCATATCCTCAGACATTTGCTTAATCATTTTATCATCGGTGTCGTAGGCGGTAAGAATAATGATGGATACGGTCTTACCCCAGGCATCTTTTCTCAAGTTCTTCATCATAGTCATCCCGTCCATGACCGGCATTACATTATCAAGCAAGATTAGGCTGGGATGTTCTTTTAAAGCGACGGATAATCCGTCCTGCCCGTTTACGGCCTTTAATACTGTGAATTTTTTACTTAATCTGTCGGCAAGAGTATTAAGCAATATCTCATCATCTTCTACTATCAAAATTTTATTCATCCCGTTAGAAGTAATGCATAGCATATACTATCACTGTATAGTGCTATGCATTAAATTTAATATTTATTCGTAAAATCTTCCCGATAGCCCTATTGGGTGTACTTCTAGCGGGATTAATTGTTAACATAAATTATACTCTAGTTTAAAACCTTGATCAAATAAACACAGGGAGAGTGAACCAGAATGTCGTACCCTTGTTCTTCTCAGATACAAATCCGACCTTACCGCCCATTTTTTCAACAAATGATTTTACTATGAATAGCCCCAGTCCGGTACCGTTAGCTTTAACCTTTCTGGCGTTTTCGCCCCTATAGAACTTACCAAAAATATGCTCCCGATCCTCTTCAGCAATCAAACTTCCTTCGTTAGTAACGAAAAACTTAACTTGCCCGTCTTCATTCTTCAGACTAAGTGTAACCGTTGTTTCTTTAGGAGAATACTCGATCGCATTTGAAACAAGATTCTGTAATATATTATACAAAATTTTAGGATCCAGACTTACCAGAGGCAGTTTTTGTTTGGAATTCTGATTTTCGAACACAAGAGTATGCTTATTTGCCTGAGCATAATCATTATTGTCGGTAATAAATTTCTTGATAAATTCCGCCACGTCGACGGGCTTTTTTTCTATCTGAACTGTTTCCAATTGGATCCTTGAGACGTTAAGCAGATCTTCCATCAATGCTACCATACGGCCGATAGATATTCCGATGTCCCTAAGATATTCTCTCTGTTTTTCGCTGATTTTTTCGTCTTTAAAAGAGTCCGTAAGCGATTCTATAAGCCATGATAAGGCCGAAAGGGGCGTTCTTAGTTGATGTGAGGCAATCGATATCAGTTCTGATTTTGCTCTATCTAGACGCAGTTCCTCGCTTATATCTCTAAAAACAGTAACCGAACCCACGAGTTTGCTGTTTACTATTGTAGAGACCGTTATCGCTACAGGAAATCTTGACTTATCCTTTCTTACATAATAAAAACCCTTTAAGTGAACCGGCTCGCCTTTTTTATTTTTAGAAGACGCCAAGAGTGCTAAGGTCGGCCTTTTATTTTTAGGGACAGCCTTACCCTCTTCATCTTCCATAATAGCCACTTCCGAGATGTCTTTGCCCATGGCTTCATCAGAATTGAAACCTAATAAGGACTCGAAGGCTTTATTCACCAATAATATTTCCCCATTATCGTCAGTTACAAAAAGGCCGTCTCCGACGCTGGCCAGAATAGCAGCGTCAGTTGCCTTTTCCTCTTCCAGCTTATCACGTTCCACTTGAAGATCTTCAAGGACGTTTAGCATCGCCCTTCGACTCTCTTCCAGCTCTTGAACAGCCTGAGCCAAGTCAGATTCATTTTTTCTAGCCGATTTAATAACTTCTTCTTGCTCCTGGCGAGCCTGCTGCACCTCTTCCATTCTTTTTCTTACCACTTCAAGCAATATTCCTATGCCGGCATAGAGTCCTGCAAAATCATCAGTATCTTCTAGGATATCGACAAATGAAGAAAAATCTCCAACGGCTGCATTAGCAAAAACAGGCATCAAGTCTGCCAATCTTTGCTTAACTTTTTTCTTATAATTTTCTAGATCTTTGTTCGCCATAATTAGAACCTATTATTTCTTAGAAGTCCAACTCAATGTATATTCGTATCTTTCCGAACCAGCCTGTACAGCTTTGACATCGGGTTCATAGCCAAAATTATCTACCCACGCCCAGAATAGACCCTTAAAGTGGTCTATAGGATAATGACCACCTTCCATAATAATCTTGACGCTATCGGGCCCGTTATCACTAGAGATAAAGGTAATGCCGTTGAATACATGTTCAGCTATGTATTTTGAATTTAATAACAGCTTTTTGATATCAGTAATGGACGAGAAAATTATTTTAGCCAGTGGCGTAGTAGCAAAATCCTTAAAGTGGAGCCGACCCGCCTCAAACGCTCTTTTATCAGGCGAGACTTTGCCGTCAGTTAATATATCGAGTGCATATTCTATAATTTTTATCTCATCGCTCACAAGAACATCTTCAAAGTTTGCAAAATTAACAGGCCGGCCGAATCTTTTTTCCAGTTCCCTTACCCCGGATTCTCCTTTTTCATTTCTAACAACCTTTACATGGCTATTCACAAAAACTCCTTTTATTGTCGGATTACTGTTTTTTTCCATATTTATTTTATTATTTTTTTCTTAAGCTCTTCTATCTCTTTCTTAAGCTCCGCCATTTTTAGTTCCCGGCCGACCAAGACTTTATTTATCCTTTCGAGCTCCTGAGCCCTATTTTTCAAAGTCTCCTCAGCTTCTTTATGATCTGTGACATCTCTAAAATTACTAACCATACCCCTGATGCTAGGATTATTTAACAAATTAGTACGGACACTTTCTACCCAAATTATTTTTTTATCTTTTCTTACGACTCTTGCCTGATAAGTTACCGACTTGCTGGGATTTTTTATTGATTCCTGAACTACTTTTTTAGTCTCTTCTAGATCTTCGGGATAAACCAAATTAAGACCCATGGTTCCAATCAGTTCTTCAGGGTCATATCCCAAAACTCTTTTGGTAGAGGGGCTCAAATATATAATCCGATTATTGGCATCAGTTAAAGCTACGACATCAGAACTATGCTCAATGAGGGCGCGGAATCGCTGCTCACTTTCTTCTACTTTAGCCTGAGCGTCTTTGCGTTCATGGATCGCCGCCGCCAGAAGCAATGAAGTCGTCGCCATAATAAACATAAATACCTGAAGCGCAATCAAGTTTTCCTCTACCATTACTCCGCTAACAGAGAATGGCCCAAGATTAAGCAATGTCGATGATATTGCTATTACAGAAACTGAAAAAGTCGCCGTAGCTACGCCTATCATATTAAATCTTAGCGCGGCCCAAATAATAAAGGGGAATATTACATACGGAAGAGAATACGCGGCCTGACTAAATGTCCCTCCAAAAACAAATGTACTTACGGTTACAAGAGATAAAAATAAGATAACCCCCTCCGGAATACGATCAGTTATTATTTGTATATATTTTTTGTCATTCCAAGATAATATTAGCGGAGCCACCATCAAGGCACCAAGCATGTCGCCAATCCACCACGTCACCCATACAGAATTAAAGCTGGCCCAGGGAGAAAGTCCTCCGACAGATAAGCTATAAACTCCTATAGTTGCGCTTATTGCAGTATTTAACAGCGTGCCAAAAAAAATAAAACCTATTATGTCTTTGATCCGGCTCATCTTTATATCAAAACCTACCAAGCGGTTGAGCAGATATGCCCCTGTCACTGCTTCCAATGTGTTACCTATCATTATGCCAAGTGCCACCGCTGACGTTTCCCCGGTCAGAAGATTCGCTACAAACGCACCCATAGCAATTCCTGGCCAATAGCGATACCCTCCTATCAACAAAATAGCCAAAGCAATCCCGGTCGGAGGCCATACAGTAGTAACCTGTTTAGTTGTAAACGCCAAAGACAAGCCGAACTTAGCCGAGACAAAATAAATAACTGCTATCAGTATTATTTTCCAAAGATAGGAAAATATTTTCGAAAATAGGGAGCCTATTTTTTTATTATCCATGATAAGCTTGGGTATTTTTATTTATATGTTTTGAGATAGCCTCTTTATCCATTATAATGTAAATTACATCAATGATCAAAATTATTAAAAACTACCTATTCGGCTCTATCTTCAGGAGAGGAGCCTCAATCCTCACTTTTTTAACTTTAGGAAGCTATGTTTTAGGCTTGGTAAGGGACATTCTTTTTGCTCATTTTTTTGGTGCTTCCCGGATACTCGATATATACAATGCCGCTTTTATAATTCCTGATCTGTTACTTAATATTTTTGTTGCCTCAGCTCTTACCGCGGCATTCGTTCCTATGTTCACTCATCTTTACGCAACCGGTGAAGACAAAGAAGCCGACAAAGTAGCCACAACTATGCTCTATGCCGCCCCGATAGCAATGATGATTATAGCTATTCCCGCTTTTATTTTCATGCCCCAATTTTCATTTTTCGTAGCACCGGGATTTTCCGCAGTCGACAGACAGCTCTTGGTATCAATGAGCCGGCTGCTTCTGCTATCGCCGATCATTTTTGGCATATCAAATACTCTTGGCAATATGCTCGTTTCATACGAGAAGTTCGTCGGATACGGATTATCACCCATGCTTTATAATTTAGGAATCATCACCGGAGTACCCTTGGCCGCATTTTTTGGGCCCCTTGGATTGATCCTGGGAACTTTGATCGGAGCATTCCTTCACTTACTAGTACGCATTATCGCAATAGCCAGAAGCCAATTCCGCCAGATATTTCCTTTAGACTTTAAAAATGTGAATTTCTTACACATTTTAAAACTAATGACCCCCCGCATGGCCGGCCAGCCGATCGAACAAATTACATTTTTTGTATTTACCAGTATGGCCTCAACGCTAGCTGTTGGTTCGATTGCTGTGCTCAATTTTGCCAGGAATTTTGAGAGCGTTCCTGTAAGCATTTTTGGCATTTCTTTTGCCACGGTTATCTTCTCTTCTCTATCAAGAAAAGCAGCCCTAAAAGACAGGGAGGGATTTTTGTATCACCTTAAAGAAACGTCCAAGGCCCTTGCCATCGTTAGCATAATCTCGGCCTTGTTCTATATTATCTTCGGTCAATTTGTAGTTAAGCTATTTCTGGGCGGCGGAAAATTCACTCCCACAGATGTCGTACGCACCGCCAAACTTCTGGCCATATTCTCTTTGGGTATTCCCGCAGAAAGCTTTATTCACCTTCTAGTGCGCGCATTTTATGCCTTAAAGGACACCTGGACGCCGATTTTAATCAGTATCCCGGGACTTGGACTTATCATTTTGCTATCAAAGTTATTAATCCCCTCTATGTCACTAAATGCCTTAGGCTTAAGCTTTTTCATTGCCAACAGCCTTGAGGCGCTATTGCTTTTTATCATTTTGCGTAAAAAATTGGCCAGACTAAATTAGAAGGTCGCTGAGCTGCCAGCCTCCCTCCTTGGAATCACCAGCCCTGCATGTCATGGGCGAATCGCAGTCTTGTTTCTGGGAAAATTCAGAACTCGCAAAGCCTCAGACACCTGAATTTTCCAACAAGACAGACTGATTCGTTACCATGCCACTCCAGGAAGGTGATTCAAGGAGGATAGGCGCAGCTCAACAACTAGCTAGATGCCAAAGCCCTGCTCTGATTTTTATCATTTAGAGACTTAGCAGGAAGATGAATCAGTAACTATTTATTGTTGCGAGCTATCCTATAGGAGTCGGATAAAAATTAGAGTAGGGCTTTGGCTATTACAATAAAATTTATAGCTAAGTTACCCCACAACGATCATGACTTTTTTGCCATTGAGGACGTTCCCCCCATTCCAATCATGAATTGCATTCATAATGACGCCGGGATTATATATATAATCGGCGCCATGACGAGTGCCTGGATCATTGGTGATAAAATTACCAGCCTTGGTATAGCCCTTTATAACTAGCATGTGATAAAGCGGTCCGGGTGGAGTAAAATAAGGATTGCCTAATTCTTGGCCAGCCGCCGGAATGATTATAACCCTGCTTTCAGCTAAGGCCATTTTAATACTTTCAACGGTCGGATCATAAACCACTTTCACTTTGTCATATTTATAAAATTCCCTTAGAATCGTCGCCGTCTCTTCGGCCGTAGTATCTTTGTAATAGCCGAATCTATTTTCTTCAAAGGCTTTTATCTCAAACATTTTCTGGTCAGCCATATCGGGACTAGAAATCGGCCAGCCATTCACATAGCTAATCGCCATTAAAACAGACGCCTCTTCGCAAAACTCCTCATGAATAGCATCCCAGTTGCCATTAGGAGCTTGGGATGTAAAAGGCACCGCGAGATTTATTTGAGAAGATATTGCGGAGCTAGTATTAAGTATTACTGTTGGAGCAGGAGAAAAAGAAACTTTAGGGATATTTTTAGGCGTCGGAGAAGGTTGGTAGACTTGAGCCGAAGGAAGGGGTTCTTTAATTAATCCCGGTCCTGATATTTTATGCCAAACAAAAAATGCTCCGCCAAGAGCCACGACAATGACCAAAATTATTAAAAGACTTTTCATTTCTTTATTATACTATATTTTATACAAAAATCAATATACCGCCACTCCACTTCGTCCAAGAGAATCCCATTTTTGAGAAAATTCGGCCATCGAAAGATATGTCTGACCATAGATAGGGTCTACGACAAAAAATCCTTGAGGATTCTCGACTGTACCCTTTAAGCCGTTGACCAAAAAAACGTGCTCGTTGGCGATAGCACTAACTGTCTGTCCGGCTGACGTTTTCCATGTTACGGGCGTCCCACTTCCAAGATAACCCCAAACCATTACCGGATTGCCTCGGCTTAGCTCAAAAGCAATATCAGAGATCTTCCAATTCTCAAAACCAACAGATGGTCGGTAGATATTGGCAACTTTAGCAACCGGCCTCCAATAAACGCCATAGCCGGTCACCATCATCCTGCCATCAATACTGCCAACAAAACCTTTTTGGGGATCGCCCCAAATGGTTTGACCATTAGAAAATGACTTAGACGTATTATCGTAACCTATCCTTTTTATCAGTTCGGCCTCATCAATATTAACTCCGCGAAATGCTAAAGCCATTTTCAAAACCGCTGCTTCACATGACAAGGCATGATCCTGCTTATCAAACTTTACCACTAAAAGAATATCAGCTTTCATTTTTGGAGCGAAAAACAATCTCAGTTTTGAATCTGCGCGCACCCAAGAAGCATGGATAGAAGTATCTTTAAAAACTGGTAAGAAAAAAATACCTAAAACCGTTATGACGCATGCCGATATACTGTATACGAAAACATACTTTTTAGTCATCATCCTAATTATAACATAAAATCCCGCACCTTTTAGCACAAGGGGTGCGGGATTATTTTAGCGAACGAGGAGCAAAATGGAAATTTATTTCTATTTTGTCCGAGCGAAGCTAAAAGGAGTGAGTACTCCGCTGCTCTGCAGCGGAATCAAGAGGCGAAGCCTCTTGATTCCTCGCGGCTTGCCGCGAGGAGGATTCATTTTTACAAACTTTTTAAATACTCCTTGATTTTAATTTTAGAAATCTTACCGATAGAATTTTTAAACTGGTCCAATGAATCGACAATTACAATCCGAGATGGCCGGAAATATTTTTCCCAATCATCATAAGAAGCAATCCTGGCAATGATATTGATTTCGGAATCAGACTTGTCCCAGCTTGAATCCTGAAGGACAACTAAGGCCACCGGAGTTTCCCCTACTTTGATATCGGGCATACCGACAACAACGGCTTCTTTAATTTTGGGATCTTCTATCAGTCTCTTTTCAATATGCGAGGCATAAACATTTTCTCCCATGACCGTGATTACGTCCTTTAACCTATCGGTGAAATAAAGATACCCTTCTTGGTCTACATAGCCCACATCACCAGTTTTAAACCAATCCTCAGCGCCGCCGCTCAAGACTGCCTTGGTCTCATCGGGTTTATTATAATAGCCGGACATAACCTGCGGACCGCACACTACTATCTCTCCGATCGTGCCTATTGGTAAATCTTCGCCGTTTTCACTGAGTATTCTAACTTTGGTTTCGGGTAATGGCTTACCAATAAATCCGGCAGGCCGGGATTGGCTTAAATCTTCAGGTCTAGTTACTGACACAACAGGCGACGTTTCCGATAATCCATAGCCCTCAACGATCGAAATATCTTTAGTAATCTCTTTAAATTTATCACAGATACTTTTGTCGATTGGTCCTGCTCCGCTGATACAAAGTTTCAGGGATGAGACATCCGCCTTGGCTAACAATTCCTCCTGATTGACTACGGCTTGATACATCCTATTCACACCAGAAAACATGGTAACTTTGTATTTCTCTATGTATTTTATGGCGAGCTTAGGATCAAAAGCAGGCATCAAGACTAACGTCCCGCCCAAAGAAAGAAGTGTCAGATTAAGACAGGTGGTTAGGCCGTAGATGTGGAAAAAAGGCAAGGCGCCAAGGACAACTTCCTGGCCATCAACAAGCAGATCGCCGAAATGCTCTCTGCCTTGAAGTATATTACTTACTAAATTTCTATGCGTAAGCATCGCTGCCTTTGGAGTACCGGTAGTACCACCAGTATACTGGAATTGAGCAACGTCACTGGGATCAACTTTTTCCAGCATGAGTCCGCCTGGACAGTTGATAATATCTTCTTGAAACCAATCGGCATCAGCTAATCTTCGCTTAATACTCCTACCTTCTTTCCGGGCTTTCAGAGGGTACAAAAGCTTCAACTGCCAAGGTAAATATTCACCGGGGCTGGTCAAAACAATTTTACAATCCCAATTTATTCTAATCTGCGATAAGATTGGATAGAGGAAGTCGGCCGCAAAAATAATTGCCGGCTTAGAATCCTCAATTTGGGCTACAATATCTTTAGTTACTTTTATTTCAGAAACAGGTTTCTGAGCCTTAAGATCATCTGCGATAGAGATAAAATTAACGGGTACGGCAATATGATTAGCCATAAGTGTGCCGTAGTAGCAAAAAGCGAACTGAGGAATATTGGGCATTAATATCGCTACCCGATCCCCAGGTTTACTGAATTTCTTAACATACAAAGATACACTTAAACTAATACTATTCAGTTCTTGATAACTTATCTTCTTATCGTAATAGACAATAGCCGGCTTATCCTGCATTTTAGATGCCATATCCTCCAATAAGACGGGAATGCTCCTCATACTACCTTCTCTGAGCCACTTATAATCCACTTCCAACCTCGCTATCTGGATTTAAAAGATCTTATCGCTGATTCTAATATAAAAACAGCCGATAGCAAGACCTTGTACTGATTCTATACAGGGGTGGTTGCCCTAACTTAGGGGGATATATTATAATAATAGTTAAGCTCCTATATTGAATTAAATGGGGGGGTCGATCTGTTCTGCCTATTCAAGAGTTTAAAATAAATCAAATTAAAAATGAACAAACTAATTACAGTCCTAGTTGTTATTTTAGTCGCAATTGGTGGCTTTGTAATATTCCAGAAAATGGGCAACGGGAAAAACGGACGAGTAGTAGTTTCTATTACAGATGCCGCTTTCGATATGACAAGTATTAGTGAAGTGACTGCAACCGTGAACAAAGTAGAACTTCAAAGCGAAACGACCGGTTGGGTAACAGTTTCTTCGGCAACCAGGACCTACAACCTTCTTGATCTGAAAGCTAAGGGTGAATTAGCCGTTGCCGCCGATACTAGCGTAGCTGCAGGAACATATAATCAGATCAGAGTTACTATAAGCGATATAAAAGTAAAGACCAGAACCGGAGCAGTGATTGATGCTAAATTGCCCTCAAGCCAATTAAAATTAAACGGCAATATAGTCATTAAGGCCGGTGAAACTTCAAGTGTTAATCTTGATTTCTTGGCCAGCGCTTCACTCCACAAAACCGGTACGGGATTATTCATATTCAGTCCGGTAGTGCACATGACGGTTCGCAGCGGAGCCGAAGTTAATGTAGATAGCAACGGTAAGGTAGAGATAGACAACGGCGTCCTGGAAGAAGATATCCAGGAAGGAATGGATGTTAATGGTGAAGCTAAAGAGAACTTTGAGCTTAATGGTAATTTGGAAATAGATAACAGTGGAATGGTAAAAGTAAGGGGCCTTTAGTTTATTCGTGCCCAATCTAAAAACCGTCCTTTGGACGGTTTTTAGATACATGTGATAAACTTATATTATGATTAAGCCATTATCTATCAGCATTGTTATATTATCCGCTTTTTTATTTATTTCTGGTAATACATTCGCCCAGGTTATTATTGATGGAGACCTCATAAAGACTGCGGCCCATGATAATGTATATATCGTAAAAATTGTCGGCGATCCTTCCAGTAGCTCTGGCCAAGTAAAAAAATTCAAGCGGCTTATTCTGAATCCCGACATATTTAATCAATATTCGCATCTTAAATGGGAAAACATCAAAACAGTAAGCGAATCGACTTTTGGCCAATATAAACTCTCCTATCTAGTCAGGGAAATAACCGATACCAAGGTATATAAATTATTTCCGGACGAAGATACGGGTACTAAAAGATGGCTAAACATAACTTGGCAAGAATTTGAAACGGCTAATTTGGATTGGGACTCTATTTATGTAATTAACCAGTACGAACGTGCATCTTATAATACAGGCCAAGATCTATTGTTTAACGAGCTGACGCGGCAAGATTTTGAATATGGAATCATACCAGGCATCAGTTCAGTCAACGATATAAATAAACTACAAAATCTTGGTGTGAATATAGTCCGTCTTACGCCAAGCGATCTGTCATTTGCCAAGAATGATCTTCAACAGAGAGGCATCAAGATAATGGTGCAGAAAGTGGATGAAAAACCCTCCAATCTCTCGGGAGTACCTCCTCCTTCTGATTATTTAAAATGGGCACAAGAACTAAAAACCTTAGTTGCCAAGAATCCTGACATTGAATACTGGCAAGTTTGGAATGAACCCAATGTACCTTTGTTTTGGTATCCCCAGCCTAGCGCCATGGAATATGTCAGACTGCTTAAAATGGCCTATACAGCCATTAAGGAGGCTAATCCGCAAGCTATCGTTATAAGCGGAGGACCAACTGGTATAAATCCTCCTAAACAGTACTTGCGGGATATGTACGCGGCTGGTGCAAGAAATTATTTCGATGTTCTGGCTCTAAATCCCTATGGCCAGCCCAATGATCCGGATGTTTATTTAAAAAGTTATTTATTATTCATGAAAAATATCATGGAGACCTATGGTGACCTTGATACGCCTATTTGGATAACCGAGATAGGTTGGCCGACTGCTCCAGAAGCATTTGGTGCTGTTTCGGAAGATCAGCAGGCAGAATATCTACGAAAGACGTATGAGATAGCTAAATCATTAGATTTTGTAAAAAAAGTATTTTGGTATCGACTTCAAGATGTGGGAGGCGATGGCATGGGAATTCTAGGCAAACCAGCAGAGGATGTCTATCGACAAATAACTCCATAGAAAGGCTGGGGCTCATGTACTTTCTCTTTAAAAAATAGGGCTATAGTAACGGTCTGACTAAAAATGGTTTAAGTATGACTGTCTAACAAAACACCCCCGCCTTAGCGGGGGTGTTTTGTTAGATTCAATTTTTATATTACAAATTATTATTTCTGAAAATCCGCGGGTAGTTGCATGTCTTTCTGCCTGGCGAAGAAATAGTAGATAATCGTTCCAACTACCGGAAATGCCAGACAAACTAGTCCCCAGACTACCTTCCATCCGGTGGACTTGTGAGCATTTATAATATCCAGTAGAGACCAGATGAACAAGATCAACCATAAGACAGTTAATACTAATTTAAATAATGTCATATTTTTTTTAATCACATAATCGCTAGAACATCTTCAGACGACATGTGAAAAGTTTTTTTATTTGATTGCCGCATCAATGACTTTTTTGGCACCCGCAACACCTTCAGATAGCGCATCCGTCACCGCATCTATAGTTTCGGCGCCCATGTCTTTGACCGCATCAAGAGCGGCACCAACCGCATACCTCGTAGAGTCTATAACATTGCCGCCCGCATCTCGAGCTGCATCAATCGCTCCAGTTACTGCGCTTACTGCTACATCCGCGACATTTATGCCAAGACCCTTGGCTTCATGGATAGCCTGACCGACTGCGCCCTTCACTGCCTCATCATGTTTGCCACCTGCTTCAGTCATGCCCTTAACTGTGCCCATAACAATTGCCCGCACCGTACTAGCACTGACGGCACCGATCTCGGCAACGCCTTTGATAGCGCCCGATACTACTGATCCTGCGGCATCAACACCGGCTGATACTACTTCATCCGTACCCTTAAGAGCGGTAACGGTTACGTCTCTTACCGCATCAACTGCTGTATTCCCAATATCGCCGGCGCCTTTCATACTTGCGACGACTCCCGCCTTCACACCGTCAACGATTCGTGATATAAGTGAAAACACTTTATCAACGTAATGCTCCAACGAACACCTGCTCAACAACGTTGAATCCGATAATCGCCGTGCATTACTATTAAACTATTACTAACTAAGATTATACCAAGAAGTCGTCCTTGATTATCCACAGATGGGAGAAAAACGGACTATTACTAACTATTTTTCTTTTTCTTAAGATCTCCCCTGAAACCGTATCCCGGTTTTACTATAGTTTTGGCCTTTTTCCGCATATCGGCACGAGTTGCCTTGCCTATATTCTCGATGTCTAGAAACCTGCCATCTGTGCGTCTTTTTGCATAGACAGTGCTTCCTTTACCCTTATGCTTGGTCCTAAAAATACTTTTATGTTTTGGCATATTATTTTATTTTAGGAATTTTAGCGCCTTTTTTTCTTGCCTCTGAAAGGCCAATGGCAATTGCTTGCTTGCGACTTTTCACAGTTTGCCCGCTACGACCGCTCTTAAGCTCACCAGACTTCATCTTGTGCATGGCTTTTTCTACCATTTTTTGACTTTTTGTTGAATACTTTGGCATTTTATAAATACCGGATACTGGACTCTAAAAGATAGTTTTTTATTATTCACAGGCCTAGCTACCGATTGGAGTGTCCTTTTCTTGTTTCTCTAGTTTTTCGGCTGCCTCAGGGGTAGAGAAGGATCTGCTCATAATAAATAACTTTATTAAACCCCAAGCAACAACTGCATAAACAAACATGGCAAGAAGCGTTGTCCATTCAAATACACTACCCTCTATCTGCACTATACTAAAAACATTCAGAAATGGAGCGACAAATATATAACTTACTCCATAGACAAAAGCAGAGAATCCTGCAAATGGATTGGCTCCTAAAAGCTTAAGAAAAAAACGAAAAGCCAATAGAATCTCTAATGCACCCAGCAAATACCAGACGACCTGTGTGCCGCGAAACAATGGCTTGGTACGAGGAGAAGTATATGATGAATCCATAATATATAAGTTTATTTTTATTAAAAGTTCACCTTTTAATATACCAAATCATGCTTAATGAGTCTCCCCCCATCTGTTGATAAAGATGGTAAGATTAAACTACTCACTCCTTTCATTGACAACCAGACTTTAGCCGGCCTGAGATATTTTAGATCTCGATTTTAGAGAAAAGATAGCCTCCAATAGCTACGAGGACGACTGTAATTATTACTAAAACCGAAAGATCATTAAACAAACCGAATTGAGATACGCCTATTAGCGTTCCTCTTAAACCATCCACGCCATAGGCCAGCGGATTGATCTTGGCGATAAAAGAAATTGGTCCCGGTAGACCTTTAATCGGAAACAGGGAGCCCGATAAGAAGAACAGGGGCATCACTAAGAAGTTCATTATCAAAGGAAAGGCCTGCATATCTTCAAGCTTTGAAGCAATGGTCATGCCAAGAGCCGTAAACAACAATGCTATAAGAAATATAAATCCAAACGCTGGCAATATGAAAATCCCCGATACCGGCCTGAAGCCTATCACAAAGGTAATGGCAAAAACGATGAGACCCTGCAAGGATGCTACCGTAGCTCCGCCGACAGTTCTCCCGATCATAATCTCAAACCTGGATACGGGAGCGACGAGAGTTTCTTTTAAAAATCCGAACTGCCGATCCCAGATAATTTCGATTCCCGAGAAAATAGCCGTAAATAAAACGCTCATAGCGATAATTCCGGGCCCGAGAAATTGGATATAATTCCCTCCTCCGGCTCGCTGATATATCGGCCCGAAGCCAAATCCCAAGGCCACCAAGAAAAGCAAAGGCTGGCCCAAAGAACCAAATATTCTGGACTTAGAACGAGAGTATCTTTTCAGTTGTCTGAGCCAAAGAATATATATTGTACTCATCCCGCTAGAGACAGGTTACGGCCCTGCCGTAACCGTGCCAAGTTACTTTTTATTATTTCCCGTTGAAACAATCTGGCCACCACTTACTTAAAACTATGCCCATTATGTCTCTAACGGGATTTTGCGCCACCTCTCCACATTCGGCTGTGCAATCTTAAACTATCGACACCCCCAACACTTTCTTCTCTAATAACATGGCCGGTCAAAGCCAAAAATGCATCTTCCAAAGATTGCGTATTTGTCTGTTGCTTCAACTCTTCCGGAGTGCCTCCGGCTATAATTTTACCCTTATCGATAATAACTACTCTATCTGCAGATCTAGCCGCTTCTTCCATGTAGTGAGTAGTGAAAAATACAGTAATCTTCTCTTCTTCGTTGAGTTTCTTAATATAACTCCAGATGTGATTGCGGGTCTGAGGATCAAGGCCCAGAGTAGGCTCGTCTAAAAACAAGATCTTGGGATGATGTAAGAGTCCGCGGGCCATTTCAAGGCGTCTCTTCATTCCGCCAGAAAAATGCTTAACTAAATCATTTTTTCTGTCCCAAAGTTCTATAAATTTCAAAAGCTGTTCAATTCTTTCTTTGCGGATATCCTTTGGAACTTTATACAAAACGCCATGGAACTCCATATTTTCATAGGCAGTCAATTCATCATCCAAGCTTTGATCCTGAAAAACGATTCCAAAAGAACGGCGAACCTCATTTTTATTATATTTTGGATTATTGCCGCTTACCAACACTGTCCCTTCGGTGGGCTCAAGCAGAGTTGTAAGTATCTTAATTGTAGTGGTCTTACCGGCCCCGTTTGGACCTAGAAAAGCGAAAATCTCGCCTTTTTTAACATCAAATGAAGCATGATCGACGGCAACAAAATCACCAAATTTTTTGGTGAGATTTTTAACATCAATTATAAGGAGATCTTTGCCATCCATAATAAATAAACTAAGAAAGTAATCCTATCAAAATTAACTTAGAAGTAAAGCAACACAAGCGGCCCATACTACGAGATCAAACTCCCAGCCGGTTTTATCTCTGCCCATGAACGGAATATTCCATTTATTAACTTTAAAATAAATTGCTCCAATCATAATTATCCCTAAAACTAATGCTGTGAAATGAGTAAAGATACCCATTATCAACGCACCGCCACCGAGAACCTCAATCAGCCCATGATAAAGGCCGACAATCGCCGGAGCATTGTAAGCCGCGGCAATGCCCTTGGGATTTTTTATCTTAGAGAAGCCGTGAACAATAAAAACCGCTCCAACGGCAACACTTAAAACCCATAATCCTAAATTTCCATAACCAATTACGTGCTGAATCATAATCAACCTCCTCTCAAAGATATAAATTTATTCTCATACTAATTATCTCACCTGCCTAAAATCTCGACAACTTTTTGTCTAGAAGTATGGCCTGAAACGATCCTCACCATTGACCCTGGGACTCCGAAATATTCCGCCACAACCTTAATAATAGCCTGGTTTGCCATACCTTTAATGGGTGGCTCTTTTACAGATACGATGAATTCGGACTCTACTTTTTCAACCTTTTCCTCTCTAGAATTGGGCCTTGCCCTTACAGATATCCTCATATTTGACAAGTATGTTAATTATTGTTATAATTATAGGTAACCTTTGTTGCATATATCCGTCCACAGTATTATAATCTTTATTCGGTAATAATTAAATATGACTGCAGTTAGCCTATATACAACTAAAATCGAGAAAGAGCTTGAAAAAGGAGCTCATATTTCTATTATAAATCTCATTGATTCGCTGATCGGCCATGCTCAATCGGTAAGAGCTTCCGACATTCATATTGATTCTAAAGATAAGTCCATGCGGATTCGCTTTCGTATAGACGGAGTCTTAAAACAAGTTTACAGCTTTCCAAAAGAACTTCAGTCCGAGATTATCAGCCGTATCAAAATATTATCTCATTTAAGAACCGACGAGCACCAGGCAACTCAAGATGGCCGTTTTAGAATCGATTTGATGGACATTGGGGACGTTGATATCAGAGTAGCAATAACTCCAAGTTATTACGGAGAAAGCGCCGTCTTGCGTCTTTTAGCGGATAAAGCCGCTCCCTTAACCCTAGATAGCTTAGGATTCGGCAAAGAAAATAAGGCCAAAATATTGGATGCAATAAAAAGGCCTTACGGTATGATCCTGGCCACTGGACCCACCGGATCAGGAAAAACAACCACTCTGTATACTATATTAAAGCTCCTGAACACTGATGACGTTGGAATAATTACCATTGAAGATCCTATTGAATACGCGATGGACAATATAAAACAAATTCCGGTTAATACCCGGACCGGGTTAACTTTCGCTACTGGATTGAGATCAATTTTAAGACAAGATCCCGACATAATCATGGTCGGTGAGATAAGAGACGAAGAAACTGCCGGCCTAGCAGTAAATACAGCTCTTACTGGACACCTCCTTTTGTCCACTCTACATACTAACGATGCAGCCACTACCCTGCCCCGCCTTTTGGATATGAAGATAGAGCCGTACCTGGTTGCCTCAACTGTCAACGTAGCCATAGGCCAGCGTTTAGTCAGAAAAATTTGTGATAAATGCAAACAGCCCTACATGTTGAACGACGCCGAGATTAAGAGCTTAAATGACATGGGCATAAAAATTCCTACCACTAAGAAATTTTACAAAGGAGTGGGTTGCGGGGAATGCAATTCTACCGGCTATGAAGGCAGAATTGGCATCCATGAAGTTTTAATTATGAGCAATGAGGTCCGAGAAGGGATTCTTAGAAAAGAGTCGGCTGATTCCATCAAAAAAATTGCGGTTCAAAACGGCATGACCACAATGCTTCAAGATGGATTTCAGAAAGCCGCTGATGGTATAACCACAATCGAAGAAGTTTTAAGAGTAACTTATGAATAACTTTTTCACAAAACTTTCTATCAAAGACCAGGCCAATTTCGCTAAAAGGCTTTCCTTTTTGATTAGCGCCGATGTACCGATACTCGAAAGCTTGAGAATGATGCATAAGCAAACCAAATCCCGCGGTAGGGCAAAGATACTGGATCAGGTTATTAAAGATGTTTCCAACGGACAATATCTTTCTGCCAGTTTAGCCAAATACAAAAGTACCTTTGGAGAATTTGCAATCAACATAATCCGTGTCGGAGAAGAGGCTGGTATTTTAGACAAGAATCTTGAATATTTAGCCGAAGAGCTCAGAAAGCGCCAAGAACTCAAGAAAAAAGTAATCGGCGCCATGATCTATCCGATTTTTATCACCGTAGCCACATTGGGAATTAGTGGATTTATAAGCGCTTATATTTTCCCTAAAATCACCCCGATATTCAAAAGCTTAGGAGCAAAGCTTCCTATTTCCACTCAAGTATTGATGTTCATAAGTAATTTCCTTTTGCATTACGGATTTTATTTTATAGGAGTTTTAATCTTGGCGGGAATCGCTGCAATGATCATATATAGAAAGGTTCGGCCGTTTAATTACGCTGTTAACCACGTAATATTTTCTTTGCCGATCTTTGGAAATTTAGCACGTAGCTATCAGATGGCTAACTTCTGCCGCACCATGGGCCTTTTGCTAAACTGTCAAATAAATATAGTCCGAGCCGCCACCATAACTTCAGATTCAACCGGAAATCTTATATATAAAAGGGAAATCAGAAATCTGGCTGATGAGGTAGTGAAGGGCCGTAAAATCTATCAATATCTTGAAACCAAATCCCGCTTATTCCCTGAAATGATCCCTCAGTTGATTGCTATCGGTGAGACAACTGGCAATCTTGGCGAGACTCTTCTTTATCTGGGTAACCATTATGAAACAGAGGTAAATGATATTACTAAGAATCTTTCCAGTTCTATCGAACCGGTTCTTCTGGTTGTGATGGGCATGGTCGTAGGTTTCGTAGCGATATCA
Source organism: uncultured Candidatus Saccharibacteria bacterium (assembly GCA_964429675.1). Taxonomy (GTDB): domain Bacteria; phylum Patescibacteriota; class Minisyncoccia; order 2-02-FULL-40-12; family GWA2-44-9; genus GWA2-44-9. Next base: position 2,588 of record CAYSDF010000004.1, on the reverse strand, counting down.
GTAATTACCCCTATCTATGAGCTTACCCAGAACATCCATCCCTAACTCTGGGTCTATCCCTCCCTTGAAAAGTATGCTTAACTTTTATAACAAGTTTTTTTACTTTAAGCTCTTTTCTAGGGCGGGGTTTACAATCGTTGAACTCCTGTTAGTAATGGCCATCGCCTCTACAATGATGGGTCTTGGATTATTTTTTGGAGCTGATATGTATCGTAGTAACTCGTTCCAGACAGATGTAAACTCAATAGTTGCCGCCCTTCAAAAAGCCAGAAGCCAATCGATAAATAATATCGACGAGAAGCCGCACGGCGTCCTTCTCAATTCGTCAAACTATATAATATTTGAGGGCTCATCCTATGCTACGCGGGACACCACGAAAGATGAGGCTTTATCGGCCAATCCTTCCTTCACTTTTTCAGGGCCGACAGAAATAATTTTCACCCAGCTTTCAGGAGAATCAAGCGCTAGCGGTAATTTAGTAATAAATAACGGCTTTAGAACGGCCAGCATTTCTTTTAATAACGAGGGACGAATTGACTGGTAATTTGCGAATTAAGAATTATGATTTATCAAAACCAAAAAGGATTTAGTACTCTGGAGTTGATGATTGCCATGACAGTAATTATAAGCGCTCTCACTGCAATAATTTTGGTTGTTTTTGGAAACCAAAGGGTGGCCCTTGATAATCAACTTAACAATTCCGGCATTGATAAAATTGGGCAACTGATTGAAAGTACTAAGGCCTCGGCAAGTATCAATTTCAACAGCCTCGTTAATATCAGTAAGACCGATGATATTTTTAAAGAGTCCGTTACGTTAACTGATATTAACCAATGCAGAAAAGATGCGATCGCATCAATCAGCTGGACTGCCGACTCACGCTCCCAGATTGTTCAACTCAATACAAGCATCACTAATCCCCAGATTGCCATTGCCCTTGGCGGAGACTGCGGACCAGGACCTAGCACTAGCGATTGGATGCCGCTTGAATGCAGTAATAACGCTGCAACTTTTGACTTCACTCCCGGAGGGTTAACAGGTACAGGCATTGATTTTATAAATCGAGGCTCTAAATCTTATACAATTTTGACAAGCAGCAAGGGATCATTAGCAAAAGATGATTTCTGGATCGTTAATGTAACGAATAGAACCTCTCCGACTCTTGTTTCTTCACTAAATACCGGGCCAGGATTAAATGATGTTGATGCCTTTGGCAACTACGCTTTTGCGGCCAACGATGATACAACGAGGCAACTTCAAGTGTTTGACATAACCAATCTTAATGCACCAGCATTAATTGCCTCGAGATCTCTGCCGGGAGTTAGCAAAACAGGTTTATCTCCTCAAGGCCGTAAAGTTTTTTACTATAATAAGAGAGTATATATCGGCATAAATTACAATGGACTTTCTGGCGGGAATGAATTTCATATTTTTGACGTAAATAATCCGGCCAATCCCACTTTCTTAGGAAGTTATAATGTGAATCACAATATTTATGACATCATCGTGAGAAATGAACTTATAGGTGGTGCTACAAAAACTATAGCTTACCTGGCGCTATCAGCTACAACTACAACCGACCCCGAGTTAATGATTCTTGATGTAACAAACCCCGCATCCATCACTGTTCTTGGTTCAGGTTTTAATGCTCCGGGAGCAAACCAATATGGAACCGCTCTTTATGCTCTTGGTAATAAGCTCTATTTTGGTCGCCAGAGAGGCACCGGCATAAACTATGATTTTTATGTTCTCAACATATCGAATCCGTCATCAATAACTGTTTTAAGTTCTATCCTTCTTGGTCTTAAGTCCGGAACCGAAGTAAGAGGGATAATTGTTTCAAGTGGATACGCATTTATCGCAACCTCCGACAGTGGTAGTCCGGCATTTCAAATATGGAATGTAAAAAATCCTAGCAGTATAAGCAAGGTGACAAGTTGTAACTACCCGCAGCAACCAACGGGCCTCGACTTTGATGGCATCAATCTTTACGTTGCCAATGAAAGTAATGAAGGACTAAGAATAATTTATGACAGCACCCCGTAAGAAAAATAGGCAGAATGGTTTTACGCTCATAGAGACTTTGATCTACTCTCTTTTGATTTCCTTTATACTTAGTACTTCGTTGATGGCGGTTTATCAAATTCTTACGAATAGTACTAGTTTGGCCAATAAAACTATCGCCGAACAAGAGGCCGCCCTTATTATGACTAAAATGAATTGGGCCCTCAATGATCTTGCCTCAGTAAATCCCGTAGTTCTGCCGGCAGTTAATAGCTCGGGATCGGTTTTAGAAGTTAACAAAAATGGCTACCCCTTAATTACCCTTGATTCAAATGGAGGAAACTTTCGAATTCAAAGGGGCGCGGGCACACCAGTTATTATTAACAGTTCGAGAGTAACTATCGCGAGCTTAAGCTTTGAATATACGAGAGTCACCGGCACAGTCCAAACTAACACCATAACCGGGACATTTTACATCGGTAAAAATAAATACCAGCTAACTCACCTTCTCCATTAATGAAGAATCATTTAAACAACCAGGAGGGCTACATAGCCCTTATATCGTCGATTATTATCGCCGCCGT
>CAYSDF010000003.1:0-30183 GCA_964429675.1 uncultured Candidatus Saccharibacteria bacterium | reverse complement strand
GGCATGTGTTTTGGAAGAAGTGAGGGGTTGCAATTAGAATGTTAATTCACCAACCCCTGTATGTCAGAGGCATTTAAATATCCTGAGGTGAAGTTAAACTTGAGTTGTTCTAGGAATCTGAGCCCGTCTTTAAAGTATAACTGTTCGTCTACATTACTTTCATAATTCTTAATTCCTCGATTTCTTAGATTGTCAATGAAAATTTGGTTACCTTCACAGACAACTGTCCCATCTTCTTGCAGATAGCATTTGGCGATCACTTTTTGACTGCCGTTGTTATTTAACTTGTAGAATTCTACTTTAGGCATATTGTACTTTAGTTAGTTCTTTTTCAAACCTGTCAGATTTAATAGATCCCGATTTATCTATAGATTTGATGAAAGAGATAATTCTTTTCATAATGAGATTTACTGTAGGCCGATCAAGAATTTCCAGTAGCAGTTCTTCTAATATGCCTTGATTTATTTCTGATTCTCCAAAGGTTCTTAAATTATCAACAATACTCTGGGGTATTAAAGCAATCGGAAGCTCCGTACTGTCTGTATAATATTTAACTAGACTATCAAAAGATTTATTAAAATTTAATTTGCTATCTGATAATTCTCTAAATGCGTAACCATGGTCAATAGCATATACTTTTTTGTCTTTTATCAAAAAATTACCTATGTGCCTGTCTATATTAGCAATAATAGCATCAAACACTATTAATTTAGCTATCTGATCTGATGATAAAGCTTCCTCCACGTTTGTTCCATCTGCTATTTCCGCATCTTCAATAAATTCTTGGAGGCTGCCCTCCTCTTCGTCTATAGATCTTATAACGGTAGGCGGCACCAGATCAAATCCTAGGAATAAGCTTATTAAGTAAGCAGCCCTTTCTCTGCCGATAAACTCCTTCTTACGCTCTTGGTCATAACTCCTATGAGGTTTAAAAACACCCGAACCATCATCTTTAATTTTTACATAAGTAGCATCCCCGATAATTCCACCTTTGATTTCCTTTTTTTCTTCGGGCGTTCCTGTACTTAGTACTTCTTCTTTTGGAGACCTACGAGGAGATTTATCTTTTAGCTCTGGCCCCGCTCTAACACCCTCCTTGGTGCTAGGGGGGGGGGAACTACGACAACTTCTCTTCTATTTCCTAATAACTTTTCAAAAAATCCCATGGTATATTCTATTATTTCTTAAAAATCAACGTCCCCAAGAATATGACCCCGCTGATGGCGATTATGAGTGGGCAAGTTTTTTATAAGAAAAAATACAGGCGAAGATTATAAGAATTAAAAGAACGATCGTTCCTCCGGCGGGGAGATTGAGGTAGAAGGAGCCTATTATTCCTGTTATGACTGAAAATATAGAAATTATTTCGGCGTAAATTATAGTTTCAAGGAAACCTTTCTTCAACTGTAGGGCAGCTACGACAGGTATAACGACAAGGGCCGATATCAATAGAACGCCAATGATCGGAATGGCAAGAGATACTGTTAAGGCCGCAAGGATAATCAGAATAGTATTGATTAGGCGAGTGGGAATCCCGGCTACTTGTGCTGATTCTTCGTCAAAAGTAATATAAATGAGTTTCTTGTATAGGGCAATTATTGCTATCAAAACAGCAAAACCAGTTACGGAAATAATATAAATATCACTAGTCCGTACTGTTACGATGCTCCCAAATAAGTAATTAAAAAGGTCTACGCTAAAACCATGGGCGAGGCTTATAATCACCAAGGCCAAAGCTAAACTCCCCGAAAGAAATATTGATAAAGCCGAGTCTCCGTATACTTTTTTAGACAATCTTAAGCGTTCAATGGCCGTAGACGAAACAACAGCCGAGCCTATGGCAGTAATTAGGGGGTTAATTTTTAAAAGAAATCCTATAGCTACGCCAGCCAAAGATACATGGGCTAGGGTATCGGCGATAAGGGCATAGCGGCGAAGTACCAAAAAAATACCTATTAAAGGAGCAATAGCGGCAATAATAACGCCGACTTCAAGGCCACGAACTATAAAACTGTAATCAAAAATGTTAAGCATTAGTGATGGGGGATGCCTTTCCCATAAAGATCGACAAGGTTCTTATTATTTCTAAAATCTTTGGGTTCTACATGGCATACAAGTTCTTTGCTGATGCAAGCTAGTTCCGTGGCTTCTTTTTCGATTGCATCAAGATCGTGAGATACCAAAACTAAAGTGAGGTCCAATTCTTTATTAAGCTTTCTCAATAAGGCGTAGAAATGCCCCTGCGTATCGCTATCAATAGCTGTTGTTGGCTCATCTAGAATAATAAGCTCCGGATTTCCGGCAAGAGCGCGGGCTAAAAAAACTCTCTGCTTCTGGCCGACTGATAAATCGCCGATCAGCCTTTTACTAAAGCCTGCCATATCTACTTCTTGGAGTGCTTGGCGTACTCTTTGTTTGTCCCTCTGACTAGGGAAACTAAAAAGACCCCTTTTCGCATAAAGGCCCATATTAACCACGCCCTCGACGGTCATCGGAAAATTAGCGTCAATTTGAGTGACAGTTTGAGATACGTAGCCTATCTTTGACCAGTCTCTGAAATTTTTTATATCTTGGCCGAAAAGCCTTATTTCACCTGACGTCGGCTTTAAAAGTCCCAGCAGTAGTTTTAATAAAGTAGTCTTGCCGCCGCCGTTCGGGCCGATTATCCCGAGGTAATCTCCTAAATGAACATTAAAACTAATATCCTGAAGAACCTTCTCGTTTCCATAGGAAAAAGAGATATCTTTTAACTCTACTATGTTTTTAGTATGATCTACTTGCATTCTAGTGCGAGTCTAAGATGATTTAAATTCATTTCCATTTGGGTCATGTAGTCTTTATTATCTTTTTGATCCTGAGCGCTGATGCCCTCAATGGGGTCTAGTACTAGGGTTTGAGCGCCGGTCTCATTGGCAATAGTCTCCGATAGTTTCGGGCTTATAAGGCTCTCAAAGAATATATATTTGATATTATTCTTTTTTACGAAATCACTTATTTCAGCGAGCCTTTGAGGAGAAGGCTCCTCGTCAGGTGAAATGCCGGTTATATTAATCTGATTTAGGCCGTACTGGTCGGCGAGGTAGCCAAAGGCGGCATGAGAAGTAACAATATCTTTTTTGGTGCAGAGGCTCAGGCCTTCTTTGTACTTAACATCAAGACCATCTAGTTTAGCTTCGAGAATAGTCCTACTAGTCTCGTAGTAGGCTTGATTAGCCGGATCTACTTGAATTAATCCCTGAGTAATTTTATCAACTTCCTGCTTTGCTAGAATAGGATTTAGCCAGACGTGAGGGTCTTGAATCTTTTTGCCCTCTTCGACCAAGGTTTTATTTATTATATTTTCTCCGGCTGTGACAATTGTAACATGCTTATCCTGGAGATCCTTTTTGATTTTTTCGGCCCATACTTCTAAGCTGCCGCCATTGAGTATCACCAGATTGCTCGTTTCAATATAGGCTATGTCTTGGGGGGTGGGTTCATAGTCATGAGGTTCAGCTCCGGCCGGAGTTATATTTATTATATCTACCTTATCTCCTGCTATCTGAGATGCAAAGTAGTAGAGGGGGTAAAAAGAAGCTGCTACCTTGATCCGGCCGCTATCGTTGATGCTGGTATGCTGATTCCTGGCTATAGTGTATAATCCGTAAACCGCAGCAATTATAAGCAAAATTATCGACAATAATAAGAATTTATTTTTCATATATCTCTTTATAATAGCATGCCAGAAGCCCTAAACAAGCCTATTTGACTATTCTTATAAACTATGATATAATTGCAATATGAAAAGAATCAATACAATTAGCTTAATATCCGTGCTCATTTTAGGGGGTCTTTTGTTATCGGGAACTGCTGTATTGGCTCAGACTACGACTAGCCAGGTCAGCTACTCTCAGAAAGGCACCTTGAATGATCCCAATAGCGCCGCCACTAATCCGATCTGTCGTCTTAATTTCTTAGTAGGGGGATGCACAAAGACTACTACTAAGGGTAGCGGTCAATCCCAGGCAAGTTCTCAGCAATCAGGTGGTTTATTCGCTTCATTGTTTGCGGCTATATTCGGAGGTTCCGGTTCTAAAAATACTGCGACTGCAGTTGTTACACTTGTAAGAGTTCCCGGCAAAACAGAGGTCTATACAATAGTCGGAGGTAAAAAGCATCTTGTCCCATCTAACGAAATTTTTATGAGTTATGGATTTGCCGTAGACCAGATCCAGGATATTAGCGCTAAAAATTTAGCGATGTATCCTCGGGCAAAAATGTTTGTTGTAAGTGGAGATAAAACTGGTACTATTTACTATTTGACCGATATTGGCACGATCCGCCCGGTGCTAAATGATAAGGTAATGGCCTCATACGGCGATACTAAAAACGATATCATAACTATCAACCAGAAGGAGTTCAACTATTATCCAAGAAACGAATTCGTGTTCGTGGAGACTCCTACTTTGGGCCATGACGTATTTCAGCTGGCTGATGGGGAGAAGCGTTACGTGACGCCGATGGCATTGCGAAGATTGAAGTTAAGTCAAACCGATATAGCCCCAATTAATATTTCTGAGCTAGATCAGTATCCTCCGGCTCAGCCGATAATCTTCTAAATCATAAAACCCCGAAAGGGGTTTTATGATAATTAAAAAAGGCTATTTAGCCTTTTTTGATTTAGCTCGAGTAAGTTCTAGCCAGTCTGTTATTTCTTTAAATTTATCCGTTGATTTTACTCCGAAGCCATCAGTTGAATTCCAACTCCAGAAAAGGATGCCCCCGTAGCCATTGTTCTTTATGGTTTCAATGTTCTCAGCAATGTTATATGGCTCTAACTCTCCACAAAAGATAAGACCCGGTAAATTTATCTTATCCCTTTTTAAATTAAGCGGATAACGTTCATGCTCAAGCGTCATGTATTTATAGAAGTGAAATTGTCTAATGTCTATATCAACATCATTCCACCATTTTTGCATATCAACCAAGTTACTAGATCCCAGAGTCACTTTGAACGAAGTCTCGTTATGGATAATGTTTGCCAAATCTTTAAACCAGTTTTTCAAGGCCTGAAAATACCCAGGCACCAAAAGCATAGCCATGTTTTCTGGTTCGTTCATTAGTTCAACAGCAAAAACCGGCTCGCCGTACTTTTTATTCCATTCATCCATTGCTCTCAAGGTAGGGATCATCGAATAAATTAGAAAATCCTGTTTTTCTGAAGAAAAAATTAACTCCGAATGTTCGCCAACTTTGGATTCGGATCCTTGTCCGTCAGCAATACTAAAATCAAATAGTACAGGAATTATCTTAATTCCTGTTTCGCCAGCAGCAGAAAATATGGTTTCTATGTCTGGCCATACATACTTATCAAATCCATATAGCTTGTTATCTCTATATTCCAGACCCGTTCGCAGATCAAAAAATAAATATATCCGCACTACAGTTATCCCAGACTCTTTAAACAGCTTAAAGTCCGTAACTAATTTCTCTCGATTTGCACTCCAGCCAGCTTTTTCTGGTTGGCCATAGGGGTTTTTACCCGCATCCCAGCCGTAGTTATTCCAGGGATAATCTATGCCTATAAAGAAATTATTACCTTCCGCTCTCCATTTCAACTTTCGCAATTGATAGTTAGGATTTATATTGTCCTGAGTTACTCTCCGGGCATCCGGCTCTTTAAATAGCTTAGATATAACGTCGGCGTTACTGAGAGCGTATATATCCTCGAGATATAATTTGCCACTAGCTGGAAATGAGCTTACGCCGTCGGGGTATCGGCCGATAACAAATCTGATGGTTATTGTCTTTACTTTTGTGATGTCGAAATTATCATCTATGGAACCAAGCGGAATCGGTTCAGTTGTAGTTGGCCGAAGAACGAGTGGGATCTTGCTAGCCTCATTTGATACAGCGGGATGAGGTCCCCGCAGGGCCTTTCCATGGATATCGCGGACTTCCATAAGCATTCTTGATTTTTGGTGGCCGCGGCCGATAATAGCCCCCCTGATTTCTACGGACGTAAATAGTATTTTATTTGATAGATCTATTTCTGGCTCGAAATTAAAACTTATAATGGCGCTTCTTTTTTCAATGTCATTTTCTGTGTCTTTAAAGTTGAGGCTGACAGAAACTTTATCTCCTGTCTTGGATATTTTCGTTACTTTGTCATTGGCGTATAGAGACTGATAATTCTCGACTGAAAAAACCTTTTTTGTAACTGGCAATTTCTTTACGATTTCTGCCAGTTTCTCATAGTTGCCAGCAGTAATTCCTTCCGAGGCTATCGATTTGAGGGTTAGTATATAGCTTCTGTTTTTTAAGTAAACATAAGAGATCATTGCTAAAGATATGAAAAATATCATCAGCAGGATCTTATTTTTTCTTTTCAAGATGATCCTTGTTGTGAATGTACTAGCCCAGAGAGGCCCCTATAAAGTCCGGATGCCCGTTGATAAAGCTTCGGATATCCATGACTTTTCGGCCTTCAAGCTGGATTTGCTTGAGTACTAAATAGCATTTTTTGGCCACAATAGCAATGTCGTTGTCAATCTTTACTACTGTACCGACAGGCAAGTTTTGACCCTCTTGTAGGAGGGATCCTTCTATGGCCTGGGAGATGTTTAAAGTTTTTCCCTTCCAAGAAGTCCAGGTACCAGGCTCAGGATTTAAAGCTCTGATTTGGTTGTATATTTTTTCAGCCGGATCAGACCAGTTTATCTGGCCGTCTTTCCGGTCAATCATTTTGGTAAATGTAGCTTGGCTATGTGATTGAGGTTTAACCTCAATTTCGCCTGATATATATTTTGGCAGTGTTTCTAATAATAATTCTCCCCCTAATTCGGCTAATTCTTTTTCGGCCTGGGAGTAGTAAGTAGTAGGTAGTAAGTAGTAAGGTTTAGAAGAAATTATTTCGCCGTGATCGACTTTATCGTCGACCACCATAATTGCCACGCCAGTCTCCTTATCCCCATTTAGAATAGCGGCTTGAATGGGGGATGGGCCGCGGTATTTTGGAAGCAATGAGGGGTGTATATTTAAAAATCCATATTTTGGAATTTCTAGGTATTCTACTGGAATTATTTTTCCGTACGCAGCTACGATACAAATGTCGGGCGCGAGGTGTTTGAATTTTTTAATAAATTCCCCGCCCTTTAATGTGTGAGGTTCAAGCACGGGTATATTAAGTTCAAGAGCAGCCTTTTTGATGTGGCTGGGCATGGTTATTCTTTGGCGTCCGACTAGTTTTTCCGGTTGCGTGACAGCGGCCAGTATCTGATAGCCATTTTGAACGAGGTATCTAAGAGTCGGCACAGCAAATTCTGAAGTGCCAAAATACACTATTTTAGGCTTGTTTTGGGGGCCTTGATTTTTCATTTTATATGTGTTATAATGTAAGCATAGTCAGAATATGGAGGTCCGTATGGTGAAGGATGTGCTGCTTACTCTCTGGGTGGTGTTTCTACTCGGTATGGCCAAGCTGATCAACTGGCCGACCGGACGAAGCATCGCCTCGATGATGTAAGTCATCAGTCGGTGACCAGGCCCGCGTAGAGCGCGGGCTTCTTTTTTTAAACCCTGTTTTTAATAGTTAATCCGTTTAGGTGATCTATTTCATGTTGGAGAACTCGAGCGGCAAATCCTCGGACCTTCATTTTTAATTTATTTCCATTCTCGTCAACAAACTTTATCTTTATTTTTTTGGCGCGTTTTATATTTACATAATACTCGGGAATTGACAGACAACCCTCTTCTAAGTCGTCCTGATCTTTCGAATACTCTGTTATCTCGGGATTAATATAAACTTCAGGTAGTCCCGAGTCTTTAGCGATATTCTCATCAATCACAAAAACTGCCAGATCTTTTCCGATCTGGTTAGCTGCCAGTCCAATGCCACTGTGCTCCCTCATCTCCTTTTTCATCTCCAAAAAGAGCTCTTTTAACGAGCCGCTTTTTAATTCTTCCAGGGCTACCTCTTTAAGTTTTTTACCCAGTATTTTGTTTGGTAGCTTTGCTATGTCCATAATTTTTTTTGACTACTTATTGATATTATTATGAATCAGGCTATTTATCAATCGGGCAGGGGCAGAGCATGCTTGACATTAGGTAGTAAGTCTAGTATAATCTATACAAACGCGCTGTTTGACAACTCATCAAGAGGAGGTCACATGTCAAAGCTGCTAGGGGTTGTAAAGGATAAGATCTCTATCGTAGCGCTCTTTGTCGCTGCCCTAATAGTGCTGTTGGCGAATTCTGTCAGCTCAGCTTATCAAGACAGGCCTAATCCAGCCGGTATTGTCACTACTAGTTTCGCCCTGTCTTCGTCCTCGTCAGACAGATTGAAGCAAAGAATTAAGTCCGAATCAGATAAGCCAAACAGGCTGGCGGATAAATACGCGATGATCATCAACGGAAGTCCTCAGCTGAAATTTCTGGTCGAGGTCTCAACTGTCTACGAAGTATTAATCGAGAATGGTTTTAAGGCAGAGAATATTTACGTCTTAGATAATGATGGAAAGGGTCACGACAAATTTTCATATCCCGTTGATGGTCCTGCCGATAAGGCGAGCGTAGTAAGGGTTTTGGATCACTTGGCAAAAATAGTCGATGATCTGGATCTGGTTTTTTGCTATGTATCAGATCATGGAGATAGGTTTCCCAAAACTGCTCTGACAGATGGGTTCATGGGCGAAGAGATTTTGGGGCCTTACATCTTCCCGCTTTCTTCGATAGTTCTCGTGGATCAGAAGATGGATCAAAGGGAGCTCGCGCTCTTTGTAGATAAAATCAATCCTAGGCTGGGCATCCTGGTATTCACGCAGTGCTATAGCGGCGGCTTTGCCGAAGAGATAAAGAGAAAAAACTTTATTTCTGTAGCCGCTACTAAAGCGAATAAATTTTCATATTCTTCGCTTGAAGATTCTTTTGGTGGATACCTTATGCTTGCATTCAGAAATAAGGATACCTCTGATCTAAATAAGGATGGTCAGATCAGCCTTTATGAAGCATTTGAGTATGCCAAAGGACACAGCGAAATCGTAGGATATAAAAAGCAGGAGCCCTTCATCTCGGGGGCTCTAGATCCTGCTAGTGTTTTTTTGAAATGAATCCGAAATCAAAGAGGGAAGCATTTAATACTTGCCCGCGATGAAGCTGCGTTTGCAGTCGTACAAAGCTTATCGCGGGCTTCATCGTGTGTACTTTTAATGATTTTTGCGGTAAAATTTAATATAAAAACAGCGACCCCAAACATTAATAACTGGCTCTTAATCCCGCCGATGGCGGGAGACCAAGTTACCAGTAAATTCTTAATAAAGAAGCAAATCTCTACAGAGAGTAGCCTCGGCTAAAGCACGAGGCACAATCCGAGACGGAAGCAGTTAAGAAAGGGACTTCTTTATTAAAATTTACCTTTAATGTTCGTGGCCCCTCGCTGCGCGCCCCCGTAGTTCAATGGATAGAATGGGAACCTTCTAAGTTCTAGATGCAGGTTCGATTCCTGCCGGGGGTACCAGAATTAAACTTTCAGGAATTTTGCCAACGGATTTTGCCGCACGAAGCGCGGAAAGGTAGGGGAACACTCGCTCGCCGCGCACGGCGCGGCTCGCACAACGCTTATGAAAGTCGAAAGCGGAACAGTGAATAAGCCGAGTGTCCAAACTATGGCGAAAATTGCCAAAGCGTTAAGCGTTTAAATAGAAGAATTGATAAAATAAAACTATGAGAGGATTTGAAAGCCCGCCACAATTTAATCCAGACAAAGAGTCAAACCAGCCATCAAGTCCGGCGGTTGAGCACGCTGCTGATAAACCAACACCCTCAAAAATGGAGAGAGTTATTGAAGGAGCGAAAGACTATCTAAAACACAAAAGTCTTAAAGTAAAAGAGTATTTTGGACAACTTAGTCAAGAAGATTTTGACCAACTTTTAGATTTTGATTTTAAGGAGCAGCTACGAGATAATTCGCCGATTGACGGCACTTTTTCGCCTGAAGAGGAGTTGGCGAAAATAAGAAGTTTGCCAAGTGAGCAAAAAAGAGAAGCCCTAAATATTTTCAAAGAAAAATTGGCACGGCAACGGGAGGGATTGGCCACTTGCCGTACTTTTATTGAGAGGGGCATTGAGTTTAATCACGACATATCGAGAGAAAAACTTGTTGGGTTGGTTGATAAATTTGCCACGCAATATGGTTTTAATGAACGACAAAAACAAATTGCAGAACAGCTTATAGACGGATACTTTGTAAACCGCCAAAAAGTTCTAGAAGTACGACAACAGTTTCCAGATGACCACGCACTTGTAGGTGAGTTAACTGGCGTGAATATCGATAAAAATGAAAAAATTGATGTGACAGTTGGACCAATGACTATAGATATTGATGCGAATGGATTTAATTCAGGAAGATTATATGAAAGAGCTGACAAACCAGTAATTGGCTTCAAGTACGGGGGTTTTGCATCACAATCCAGAGGCGAAAATCATGTTTATTATGTTGTAATCAACAAAGATAAATGGATTAGTCTGGTTGGATACGACGGAGATTTAAGCGGACAAAGACGACGCAATCATGAGCACGAGCATCAGAAGAATAAACTTTTTAGAGCAGTATTTGAGCACCAAGAAGCTCCAACAGAACTAGTTGATTATGTAGGCGAACAAGACCTTGAAACTAAAAGAGTAATCCTTGAAGATTTTTTTGATGCAAGTAGAGACGCTGCACTCGAAAAAGCAAGAGATGAAATTACTGCATCTCTATATGACAGAAATTTACAAACCCTACAAAGCCAACTATATTATTTCTTCTTCAGTGGAAAACATGATGCATACGATTACCTTCGTTATTTGCGAAATTGGGAAGAATTTAAGAACGATACTTTTTACCAAGAAACTGCGCAAAGAATGCTGGTGCAGGAATACAGAGCAACTATCGAAAGTGCAGTTAACTCATATGCGGAATTAGTAAATAAAGGCAAATATTCAACTCAAGAAGCAACAGCTCTTTTGACTGATAAACCATTAGCCGATTGGCCGAAGACAGTTAGAAGATTGTTGGAACAGAAGGAATAAGTTAAAATTCTAAATGCGGCGCGCCAAGCGCGCCATCGGTTCCGTTCAAAAAAGGTTCGGATTTCGTCAAACAAACGCACTATGAAAATATATTTAGATGATGATTTAAAATCTCCAAGTCGAAAAACTCCGCCAGGCTGGGAGAGGGTGCTTAATGTCAGAGACTTTAAGGCATTAATAGAAAAGGCGCTGGATGATGGAGAGGAGATCGAAGGTATTAGCTTTGATAATGATTTAGGTGAGCCAGGTTTAGAAAATGAAGGCCGAGGAGCTTTAAAATGGTTAATGACTGAGCATCCGGAATTAATGAAGAAGCAATTAATATTACTGGTACATACTGATAATAACGAGGCCAGAGATTCAATGAGACAAGATGTTAAATTTTGGAAAGAGAATGTAGATGAGCTAATTGCCAGAAAAGAAAGACCTGATCCATGGGCGGAGTTAAAAATGAAATAGAAGACAGCGACCCCAAACATTAATAACTGGATTTCATCCCGCCCTGGCGGGATCCAGTTACTAGTAAAGTTATAATAAAGAAGCAAATTTCTCGAAAGCAGTTCAGAAAGGGACTTCTTTATTAGAACTTTACCTTTAATGTTCGTGGCCCTTCGCTGCAACGGGATGTAGTGTAACGGTAGCACCTGCCTGCCGGCAGGCAGGCGAGACATTCTTACTAGTAAAATATCGGGATGGCGTATGACGGTGGTACGACTGGTTTGGGACCAGTTAGACTGGGTTCGACTCCCAGCATCCCGACTGATAAATAAAAAACTCTGTAGTTAGTACAGAGTTTGATCATTGAATCATAAGAATATTACAAAAGCTACAAGTACTAACACCAATAGCCACTGGGCCCATACTGGCATACCAGTTAAGGATAGCCGAGCCGAGCCTGGAGGATTCCATACAAAACTTATAAATCCCCACAATAAAAATGGAACCACAACACATGCCACAAGATACCGTACTCCTTGGCCAGCTTCTGCTCCAAGCAGTAATAGAAGTGATGAAACAATGATGACGGCGATTAGAGAAATTGAAAACCCGGTCTTCCGACTTAAGCCAAGATGGTTTTTCTCGTATAGATTCATGTGGTAATCCTCTTGTCTAGAAATATGAAAGTGCCATCAATAGGGTAGGATTATAGATCTATTTATGTCGGGATGCCGGTCTTTACGAATTTATTTGACTTTGTAGCGTAACTATCGTATAATCTTTAAGCGTATGTATTTTGAAAATTGAGTACAAGAGGACACAAATGCGGAAGAGTAGGTTCGTTAAGCTATCTCTGGTTCATGTAATTTCTGCTGCTGCCTTAGCGGCTGGTTGCGGTGATTCAGGTGCGACTCATATGCAGACTTGTGTCGATAATAATAAAACGATTGTTGCCACAGAGCGATGTGATGAGGAGCAGCGACAAAATCATGGCGCCGGATATGTTCCATTTTATCACTGGTATTATTATCCACGCAGCTATGGTCAACCTATGATTGGTAATCGAGCACCGGAATCAGGCACATTTTCAAGGCCTTCTACATCTGTAGCGCGGCCAAACGTCGTGCGTGGTGGTTTTGGTAGTACTGCTCATGGTGCAGGTACTGCGAGTTAGGAGATTATAATGCAAAGAGTCTTAACGGCACCGAGATCAGATTGGCAAAAAAAGGTCGAGGAACTTGGCCTTATCTACCATCATACCAAGGGCGGAATTTATTGGAATGAGTCGGCTTACTATCGTTTCAATTCAAGAGAAGTTGACGAGCTTGAAGCAGCTACGGATGAACTTCAGAAGCTTTGCCTAGAAGCTGGTCAACACATCATTGATCATGATCGCTTTGCAGAACTTGGAATTCCTTCTCAGGCTATCCCCATGATCAAATGGGCCTGGGAAGCAGAGCCGCCAGCGATTTATGGACGGTTTGATCTTGCATACGATGGCATAAAACCGCCGAAGATGCTCGAGTATAACGCTGATACGCCCACGGGTCTTCTTGAGGCCTCGGTGGTTCAGTGGTATTGGCTACAGGAAAAATTTAAGAGTGCCGATCAGTTCAATTCTATCCATGAGAGGCTTGTGGCAAAGTGGAAGGAACTTCGCGAGTACCTTACTGGATCACCGCTATACTTTGCCCACGTTGAAGAACAAATGGGTGAGGATCTGATCACCGCGACCTATTTGCGGGATACAGCCGAAGAAGCTGGTCTAAAAACAGCCGGCCTAATTATTGGTGACATTGGTTGGGATACTGACAATCATGAATTCGTAGATCAAGCCGATAATAAAATCCAATCAATCTTCAAGTTATATCCTTGGGAGTGGTTGGTTCATGAGAAGTTCGGTCCCCAGATGTTGGCGAATTATACTCAGATGCAGTGGATTGAGCCAATCTGGAAGATGCTCTGGTCGAATAAAGGTCTTCTGGCAATTCTTTGGGAATTGTATCCAGGACATCCAAATCTTCTCGAAGCTCATCTCCAAGAGCCCAAAGGCCTTACTGAATATGTAAAAAAGCCCTTTCTTTCTCGAGAGGGGGCCAATATTTCTCTGGTGACGAGCGGAGCTACTGTAGACACATCGGGTGACTATGGAGAAGAGGGATTTGTGTATCAAGCAGTTGCGCCAATTCCTGATTGTGGCGGCAATCATCCTGTAATTGGAAGTTGGGTGATCGATGGTCAATCTGGTGGCATGGGAATCCGTGAATCAGATGGCCCAATTACTGACAACTTAAGCCGTTTCGTTCCTCATTTGTTCGAATAACGCCTCGCACATTAAGACAAAAGCCTCGTGCTTCGTCTGGTGCGAGGTTTTTTTAACAAAAACTGTTACACAGTAGTAATTATAGGATTTCTGATAAAATACTCATACATTACTAAGGATCAGAGTTTTCACTTCGACAAGCTCAGTACAAGCCAGTTATCCCTAGGCAGCCTGACAGAATTGACAAAGCTAGAAATTAGTAATACCATATGGAAGCTTAACAAAGGAGGTTTTCAATGCAGGCACCGAAGAACATTCAAAATGGTTTTGACCTTACTCTAAAAGAGTGGGCCGGACTTGAAGGGAAGAAAGTTCATTTGGGTGTAGGCGTTGGCCAGATTACAGAAGAGGCCGTATTCCGCGGTCTTGTATCTAATGATCAATTGCTTGTTTTAACCGAAGATGTCAGAGACGATGATCCTACAGCACTGAATGCTGTGGAGGATGCCAACAGAGTTCGGGTTCAACTGGGCGATAGGCTCGAGGATCTCTATTGGGGAGACATCATTGAGTTCTGGCCTCTTGAGGCTCAGGGGACTTAAGTATCTACATCTGCCGACTAAGTCGGCTTTTTAATTACTCAACCCTCTCTCACAAAGCCGACAGGTTGACAGAATACCACTCTGGTGGTATTCTGTTTTGAGTTCGTAATAATTAGGAGTCAAGATGAAAAAACCTTGGCTAGCCTTATCTTTTGGCTTTTTAATCATATTGATTCTAATAGCTTTTCTAAGCTATACATATTCTGAGAGAGAAAAAGAAACAGGTTATGGACCTGCAGAAATACTAACTCAAGTTGTAAATAAGCCGGGGTTCATTGTGGTTAGTGTTAGGCCAGCTAAGACCAGGGGATATCTTTGCATTCAATATACCGACTAATGTCGGTCTTTTTTTATCAATCTGTAATGTGAGCTAACCAAGTTCCAACCTCCTCCCACAAAGCAGACCATTGTAGAATTTTCTTAATAACCTTGCCGGGAGTTGAAATAAAGCGAAAAATATTGACAAATGCATTAGGCGCGTATATTATTGCCAGCAGTTCAGATAAAAATAAGGATGGCATTTATGGCTCGAAAAGAAAGTCGCGTAGCAAGAATCGCACGTTTAACTTCCAAGAGATTTCCGTCACTCATTGCACCTGCAGGAACTGAATTTGGTGTGATGACGGCTAATATTGAGCAGATAGTTCGTTTTGTTTTAGCCACACAAAGTAGATTAGAAAGTGCCGAGCGACAAAAAATTGGCAATGATGCCAGAGACATTTCGTATACATCTGAGCTTCTAAAACCCTTGTCGAGCAAGGCCCTTGATAAGATCCTATATCTCAGAGGAAGAGAAATTAGAGAGCAATTAAGTAGTAAGGCCTATCCATTTTCACAGCTTAACAAAGAGACACGTGAGAAGTTATTACATTTACCCATCAGTTGGATACGCGAAGGTGCTCAATGGCAACTTAATAGTAGAAAGCCAGCCATCTTACTATTGCGTTAATAATTCGCCGACTAATAATCGGCTTTTTAATTGACTCAAACCATGTTAAGTTGAGATTCTAACAAGTTAACTACGAAATACCCATGATTATTATAACGATATGTTCTTTATACAAAAATTCTGGACTTGGTACAAAAATAATTTAGCTCTTAATAAGGCAATAGTTGCCGTTCTTTTTGGTTGGCAATTACTGCATCTTTTCTGGCTTACTACTCATGTGGTGGCGGGGAGATTATTGGGCCATGCCTTATTTAACCCGAATGATTTTTATCAGGGTCTTTTGATCCTGGCGGATTATTTTGAGATACCTGCTCTTATAAGTGCAACACTCTTGTATATCTATTCTTTTAAACAAGGGAAAAATTATAAGAGCATTCTGTTTATTATTTTAATCAACAGCCAGTGGCTGCATCTATTTTGGATAACCGATGAGTTTGTGATCGCTCATTTTAATGGCCAGCAATCATTGATACCGGGATGGCTGGCATGGATAGCAATCCTCATTGATTATCTTGAATTGCCGGTTATTTATGAGACTATCAAGGATGTTTTATCAAAATATTTCAAGAAAGCTTCTTTGGGTAGTCGTTTACAATAGGTATAAAATGTTGTAAAATGCTAATAACTCCTGACATTCAGGAGTTATTATATGGGGGTTATGGTGTAACGGTTAGCACAGCAGTTTGTGGAACTGCGGGCGAGAGTTCGACTCTCTCTAGCCCCCCATTAAATATAAAACTGGTTTTAAAACCAGTTTTATATTGGCTCGATTTATAATCCTAAGTAGCTCTACTTCTACTCAATGCAATAACCACCATTGTCAGCCCACTTACCAGCAGAGGAAACCAAACCTGGGCATACCAAGGGACGGGAATTAAAAATAAAGTATCGGGAGTAGTAAGAGAGTAGGGCCAACGGACAGTCAGCCAAAGTCCGGCATAATAAAATATATCCCAAGCGGCAAAAACCCAAAGAAACATCGCCATTCGCTCTTTTATTTTTGTAGCCGACAAAAAAGCAATTCCTAAAAGCATGATCATTGTTGCGGCTTCCCGAAAAAACTCAACTTTAAATAAGCTTTGGGGTAAATTATTCTGGGCTATGTTTTGCTGATAGACGCTAAATGATTGCCGGGCGGCTTCTGTAAGACTGACCATATAGCCCGGAAGAAAACCTGAGGCGGCTCTAAGAAATACCACGCAGGCAGCCTCGACGAATCCGAAAGCAAAGCCAAATATAGCGGCGACAATTAAAGTCTGACTAGAAATGTTTAGTTTATTTTTGCGCAACACGAAAAACGTAATTACCGGAACAAGAATCAAAAGATTTACCGGCCAAGGAGAAGCAAATATATCCATACTCAAATTATACTATTATTACCGCTCTCATTCAAAATAAAAACCGATATTAATCGGTTTGCTACTTTTTGACTCCAACAATTCTTTCAATCTCGGCAACGGATTGTCTCAAGCTGTCTAGCGTGGCCTCAGCTTCTTCTCGGGCCACTCTGTTATCTATCACAACTAAGCGGATACCCTCGTCGTGACTTTGACGGGCGCTATCTAGGGCCGGGATAACTTTTAATTGAACCAGTATATCAAGATCAACTTTGTTCTTTATAGTTACTGAGCAGATCTCTCCCTTCATAAGGCCCCCGTCTATGTAATCAAAGGACTTTCATTAGTATACATTATAATTTTATTTTTGCAAGTATTTACAAAATACCTAGCAAGCTGTATAAAGCTAGTACTGTTTTTTGAAAAAAGGCTGCTGCTATGTCTGTACGACTAGGGCGAGAATCGGATATTAATAGCATTAAAAGGCTCGTTGATAGAAATAGACACCATCTGGGCTTTACTATGAGATCTTATCTGGGCAGCTCTATTGCTGCTTCAGAACTTAATATTTTTAAATTTAAAGACAGCAGGAAAATATTTGGCTTTGTAAGGTGGCATAAACGGCGTGACGGGTGGGTTACGCTTTATCAAATCTGTGTTGCCACAGAGTATAGAGGTTGCGGTATTGGCGGGGAATTATTAGATAGTTTGCCCAAGGGGCCGATTCGTCTGAAGTGTCATCATGATAATAGGTCGGCCACTAATTTTTATCGTAAGCATAGGTTTAAGGTAAAAGGTTCAAGCAAAACTCCAGCTGGGAAAAAATTAAATATTTGGGAGAGAGGGGTTTAAATGACTAGTGCCAAGAAAAAAATCCTAGCTATTTTAAATAAACTGGAGCCAGCGGAAGCTCAGAAGGTTATGCAAGAAATTTCTGAGTCTTTTGCAAAAGAGGGTGAGGGAAAAAAGATGGTATCGGCAAATGTTTCTCCCGAATTTGTTAACGAGATATTTACTAGTAAACTTGATTCTGGCTCTTTTCCTGATATTGATAAGGTTACCGAAGGACTAGGATTAGTTAGCTTTGATCTTGAGAACTTTGAATGTAGCGGAGATGATTTCGATCAGAAGCAATGGGGTGGCCTGATTGGTCCCCGAATGTTTGGCAAAATTCCAGGAATTGGCTGCTATGGCGGTGGAGACTGGGAATATCCATTGTTTTTTATCATATATCTTGACCTGGACGGTAAGACTTTGCGGTCGTATGTTCCGAAGGACGGAAATATTTGGAACTATGATACGAAGTCAGCTTTTGGGAATGATGAAAATGGAGATAGAGAATTTATCGAAAAATGGGCAAGGGCTAATTTACCTGGAAATTCAGATTGTAACTTTGACAGGCTAGATGTTCTAGATTTGGCAGCATTAATTATGTTTAATCCTGAAAAGATAATCAAAGATATCGAAGCCCGTATTATTGTTTCAGAAAAGAAATAGATTTACTACAAGCCCCCATGGGGGCTTTTTGTTAATAAATTAATTGTTATAATTTAATTATGATCCAGATACTATTTGCTCTGTTGGCCGGGATACTAACAATCGCCGCACCATGTATTTTGCCGTTGCTTCCCATTCTTTTGGGTATATCAGTCGGTCAAACCAGTAAAACTCGGCCGTTGTTTATCGTTTTAGGGTTTGTACTCGTTTTCTCCCTTGCTGCACTTTTGCTTTCTATCCTTACGACACATTTGGGATTGAACCCCAATATTATAAGAAATGTCGGGGTTATTGTTTTGGGAATATTCGGAATCTTTATGATATGGCCCCTTCCTTTCGAAATGCTGGCCATGCGCTTGAGCCCGCTCATCTCAAGGGTTGGCAGCGCTACTAACCCGGCCAACAGAAGTAATTTTAGCGGTTTCATAATGGGCATGACCTTAGGTATAGTTTGGACTCCTTGTGCCGGACCAGTACTGGCATCGGTCCTTACTCTTATTGCACTTCAGAAAGAAGTCGTAACTGCCGGAATTCTTCTTTTTACTTACTCCATCGGAGCCGGTATCCCCATGCTCGTTATTGCTTATGGCGGCCAGTACATTACCAATAAAGTTCAGGTCGTGGCTAAATATTCAGAATTACTGCAAAGAATTTTCGGGGTGATTATTATCATAATGGCTGTGGTGTTTTATTTAAATTTGGATACTAAGTTTTATTCCTGGATATTGAGCTATTGTCCAACTTTTAATTTAAATATTTAAAATATATGAACCCAAGAAAAATAATTACCTATGTTGTAGCTGGTGCCGTAGTTTTTGTAGTGGCTGGTTTTTATGTTGACCAGCAAATGAAAAAGCTGAATGTAAGTATTATTCCTGAAGAATCCGGGACTCCTTCGGCTGAGAAAATAGATTTTAAAAATTACGGCAAAGCACCCGACTTCCAGGGAATTTCTAATTGGTTAAATAGCAACCCGTTGACTATTGCTAGCCTGCGCGGAAAAGTAGTTTTAATAGATTTTTGGACCTATTCCTGTATCAATTGCATTCGCACCCTGCCTTATGTTACTAAGTGGTACGATACCTATAAAGATCAGGGATTGGTGGTAGTTGGTGTCCATACGCCCGAATTTGCTTTTGAAAAAGATCCAGGCAATGTGGCCGATGCCATCAAGCATTTTGGTATTCATTATCCAGTGGCTCAAGATAATAATTATGCAACATGGAATGCCTACAGCAATCAGTATTGGCCGGCAGAATATCTGGTAGATAAAAACGGCGATATCGTCTATATCCATTTTGGAGAGGGGAATTACGATCATACGGAAAATGCCATTCGGACATTGTTGGGGTTAAATATGGCGGAAGCTACCCCGATACCGAATTATTTAAGCGAGGTAAGCTCGCCGGAAATGTATTTTGGTACCAGTCGGCTACGTTATTTAACATCAAGCCAGAACCCCTCAACTACCGGCACTAACTATATTTTTCCGAAAGATCTTTCGTTAAATAATTTTGCCCTTGAAGGGAATTGGCAGTTTACAAATCAAAGCGTGAAGTTGATCGGCAATCAGGGCAAGATAAGATTAAAATTCCATGCCGGAAAAATTCATATCGTGGCATCAAGTCTTGTCCAGGCCAAACTCACTATTCTAGTTGATGGAAAAGCTCGGCCCTCTGTGACCGTGCAAGAGTCTGAGCTCTATACTCTTTTTGATTCGAATGACTATTCCGATCACGTTATTGAAATTCAGATAGATCAGCCGGGCTTTGAGGCTTTTACTTTCACTTTCGGTTAAATATATAGGGAGCAGTCACAAAAATAAAGGCCGTCCCGCTTAGCGGGACGGCCTTTATTTTTGTGGTATCTACACAGTCTTTCTGTCGTCGAAGATGTCTACTCCGAAGATCGCGAACACTATCCAGATCGGAAGGAGCAAGAGTTTTACTAATGTATCCATGGCTTTAGTTGGTTATTTAGCTTTACATCTCTAGTATACTCCTATTTAGCCTAAATGTCAATAGCCTGCTTTAGATGAGTAAAAATTGTTGACTTTTAGGAGATGTTGGAGTATTTATTATGGTAATACTATTGTACTTTGAAAAAGGATTTCTAATGTCTAGTACTGAATATCCACTTAAGAATGTTCGATTGAAACAGCTTCACGATGCAGGATTTAATATCGCTGACTTTGCTTGCTGGGCGCCCGGGCAGCTTAATCCGGAAGAATTAAGAACTTTTCTTAATAAGCATGGTCGCATATCTTGTCGTCACTTTCACCAAGACGAAAAGACTTATTTCAAATGTCCTGTTCTTTATGATCAAACCAATTTTGATACAGTCTTGGCTTTTTGTTCCGAACATAATCAGAAGTTTTATACTTTATGCAACGAGGCCATAAAACTAGACGATTCTATCTGTGCTGGTAATATTCTTGTATTAAACTTGGACACTTACTTTGTGGAATATTTCCACGGATCAGGCACTCCCAGAGATGTCGAGAAAAAGGCTCCACCTGAGCTCAAGACTTACAGCAAGTCTGGCTATACTCCTGCCGAAGGAGATCGTCCGCCTAGTGAAGTTCTAGAATTAGTTTTGAAAGCTAGAAGATTTCAAGCTTTGGCCAATAAAGCCTACATTGTCGAATTTTCTGTCTATCCGTATCCAATAGGCAGGAATCAGACAACTACTATTTGCTGGGAATGGCGATGGGGCTGGCTCCATTATCAACTTCAGGCTAATCAATACCTACTCGATGAGCTAAAAAAAGCGAATCAAGAGATCGAACAGCTAAAAGTGCAGTTAAAAGAGATCGAGGTAGAGACAGAAGTCAGAACGATTGTTAATTTTGCCAAAGAGTTGGCGAGAGACTAAGGGCCTAAGGCCCTTTTTTATTTGTAAAAATTTTGGTATCTTAACTAGGTGAATCACGCCGATATTAGAAAAAGATTCTTAGAATTCTTTGAGTCCAGAGGACACAAGATCGTGCCCTCGTCTTCTTTGTTACCGAATGATCCTTCGGTGCTTTTTACTACGGCCGGAATGCAGCAGTTTAAGCCTTATTTTCTGGGCACCTTAGATGCTTCTAAGGATTTTCAAAGTAAAACTGTATTCACGATACAAAAATGTTTTCGAACTACAGATATAGATGAAACGGGAGATGCATCTCATCTGACATTTTTTGAAATGGTAGGCAATTTTTCATTTGGCGGATATTTTAAGAAAGAGGCTATTGCTTTGAGCTTTGATTTTATAACCTCATCAGATGGTATGGGCTTGGATCCACGCAGGCTATATGTGACTGCTTTTAAGGGCGACGAGAAAGTTCCAAAAGACGATGAAGCAATTTCCATATGGCAGGAACAGTTTAAAAAGGCAAATATTGATGCAAAAGTTGGTGAAAGAATATTTTTATATGGACGAGAAAAGAACTGGTGGGAGGCTGGAGTAGGGCCGGCTGGGCCTGATTCGGAGATGTTTTATGATTTAGGCAAGCAGCATGATACAAAGTTTGGCCCAACTTGCCATCCTAATTGTGACTGTGGGCGCTTTATCGAGATCGGGAACGATGTTTTTATGCAGTATTCCAAGGACGATGCTGGTAACTACACTCCTCTAAAAAATAAGAACGTTGATAATGGTAGAGGCTTTGAGAGGCTTGTTATGGTTATGCAGGGCAAAACTAATATCTTCGAAACTGACTTGTTCCAGCCCGTTATAGAGCTTCTGCCCAGCGATATGAATGTCAGGATCAAAAGAATAATCGCCGATCATTCCCGGGCGGTGGCATTTCTTTTGGCTGATGGTGTCCGTCCGTCAAACAAAGATCAGGGCTATGTGCTACGAAGACTAATGAGGAGAATTATCGTCCACGAATATATGGCTCATTCCGGCACCTTTACTATCAAAGACATCATTTCATTTGTAGTCGAGATGTATTGGGGGATTTACCCGAGTCTTAAAAATGAAGAAGTGATCAGTGAGTTTGAAAAGGAAAAAGAAAAATTCGATAAAACATTGCAAAATGGCCTAAAGGAATTAAAAAGAGCTACAGTTATTGATGCCGCCACCGCTTTTAAATTGTATGAAAGCTTTGGTCTGCCCTACGAGATTATAAAGGAACTTGGCGGGCCTAGGTCCGATGGTTTAAAACGTGAAGATTTTGAAGAAGAATTTAAAAAACATCAGGAGAAATCCCGGGCTGGAGCGGAAAAAAAGTTTGGCGGCCACGGATTGCTGCTAGATACAGGAGAGCTCAAAGCCGGAAACGAAGAAGAATTGAAAAAAGCGACTCGGCTACATACGGCCACTCATTTGCTCCATGCTTCTTTGAGAAAAGTGCTTGGTTCAGAAGTCCATCAAGCCGGTTCGGATATCACTGCCGAGAGATTGAGGTTTGATTTTAACTTCCCGCGTAAACTAACTCCTGAAGAAATCAAAAAGATAGAGGACTTGGCCAATGAAGCCGTTCAAAAAGATTACAAAGTTACAAAAGAAGAAATGGCCTACGAGGACGCGATCAAATCGGGAGCGTTGGCATTTTTTAAATTAAAGTATCCCAATCGTGTGAATGTTTACACGATTGGCCCTGAGCCTGTCGAAGGGCAGAGTCCTTCGGTAAACTCAGGATCTCCTTTCAGTCGAGAGCTCTGTGGCGGACCGCATGTTTCTCATACGGCCGAAATCGGCAAGATCAAAATTACCAAAGAAGAAGCCGTCTCAGCTGGAGTTAGAAGGATCCGAGCAGTGGTTGACTAAATTGTTTAAATTTATATAATGTCTGCATTAGTAGTTCTTTGAGGAGTGATTATGTTGTGGAATTTATTTCCGATTTCTTGGGCAATCGGCCTAGCTCTATTGGGGTCAATTTTTGGATATTTTCTAGCGCCGATTCCTCTAATTATTGTTACTCTTCTCTGTAGTGTTGCTATTATTTTTCTTGTATCACAGAATCCGCAAGCCGAAGGAGGCCTAGCAATCCTTTTTATGGTAACAGCTATTATATTATTCGCGGTCCCTATGCTGATTATCGCCGTAATAGTAGGAACTATCCCAGGATTGGAATTGATAAAACTTTTATCGCATAATTTTAAATGGTCATGGATTTTCCGGGAGCATTAATATCACCGCCAATTCGGCGGTTTTTGTGTGCTTATCAAAAGGGGTGGCACCGATTGGGGACCCCATCAAGACGGAAGTAATCTGAGTATTTATGGGGTAAAGCGGTGACAGGACCCCGTCAAAGTAGAAGAGGTAATTTGTCGGACAGATTAATTTCCAGTAAATTACATCCATGCATCAAGGATTTTGGGGAAAATTGAAAACCCTTCGGCAAGCTCAGGGCAAGCCTTTTACTGTTCTTGCACCGATGGCCAATGTTACGGATTCTGCTTTCAGACAGATTGTTTTGAAGTGTGGTCAACCCGCCTCCGCGAGGCCCGACGTATTTTATACAGAGTTTTTATCATGCGATGGTATCGTCTATGATCGGACTAAATTTGCCGGTGAACTTTACTTCGAAAAAAACGAACGGCCTTTAGTAGTCCAATTTTTCGGATCAAAGCCTGATAATTTTTATAAATGTGCCCAATTGGCTCAGGAGCTCGGCTTTGATGGAATCGACATCAATATGGGATGCCCCGACAGATCGATTGAGAAACAGGGCGGGGGAGCAGCTTTAATAAAAACTCCCAAGCTGGCCAAGGAAATAATCAAAGAAACGATGCGAGGAGCTGGTCAATTGCCGGTGTCAGTCAAAACTAGGCTCGGTTATAACAAAAACGAAATAAAGGAATGGATTCCAAATATTCTTGAAACTGAGCCGGCAGCAATCACGATCCATGGCCGGACCAGAAAAGAAATGTCGGCTGTTCCGGCTGATTGGGATGCAATAGGAAAAGCGGGAGAAATTATTAAAACTACTAAAACTTTAGTTATCGGTAACGGTGATATCAAGGATTTGGAGGATGGCTTTAAGAAAGCGAAGGACTATAACTTGGATGGAATTATGGTGGGCAGGGGTATATTTAATAATCCTTGGTTTTTCAATAAAGATAAAAAAATAGAAGAAATTACCAAGGAAGAAAGAATTGCTTTGATGATAGAGCATATTCAATTGTTTAAAAAACTATGGGGCGGTCCGCCAGCCGGCGGAAAAAACTTCGATACCATGAAGAAATTTTTTAAGATTTATGTTTCGGGGTGGCCAGGTGCTAAAGAACTGAGAATCAAATTGATGGCGGCAAAAAATGATAAGGAAGTGCTGGATATACTGGGGTGATGTTGATAATAAGTTGATAAGTTTGAGTATTTATTGTGATATAATAATTACAGAGACCCTAAATATCTCTAACAGATAATTTTATCGGCAACGTCGAGCTAAAGCTCAACGGCCGATTATCTGTTACCAATGAGTTGTAATAAAGAAGCAAATCTCTCGGAAGCAGTTCAGAAAGGGACTTCTTTATTACAACTCATCTGAGATATTTGTGGGCCCTCTCCGCTATGCCATCTACGAAGATTATTAACGTTCTTCGAACCGATCAGTTTGAGGATATTTTAAATATATTTAACGAAGCTTCGGCTGAAGAAGTCATATTTGTTTTGCCTAAACGAGGCAAGGCTTTCAATACTGAGAATCATTTTGCGATGTTGAATGTTGAAGCCAAAGAGCGTGGGAAAACCGTGTCCTTGCTTTGCGCTAATCCCCAGATCAATGCTTTAGCGACTAAATTCGGATTCAATGTTCTTTCTACCGGCCATGAAAAAAAGGCAACGGCGACTTTAGCTGTTAGTAAAGTTCAAGAAGAAGACGAAGCTCCAAACAGAGCAGATTGGCCCCGGGATGATGTTGATGTTTCTCAAGATGTCGATGCTCCCATAGAACCCGAAGAAGATCCGGAAGCTCCTCAAGAAGATCAGCCGGCTGAAGATGCCCAAGATCCTGAAACTTTTGAAACCGAAGATCTCAAATCAACCACCAACGAGGATTATCTTTCATTTTTAGAAAAACCTGCTCAGCCAACATCTAATGTTCCGGCTGACTATGAAGTTAGGACCGTGGCCAAGATAAACAAAACTCTCCAGGATGTTGTAAAGGTAGAAAATAAGAAGACTGCTAAAAGCGTCAAAGTAGCTAAAAAATCCGAAGCCCCTGTTGATGTCGAAATTAAAAAATCAGTTCCTGCTAAGATTGAGCCGACAATTCCTCAAAGAATTGAGACAATAGTTTCTGATCCCAAATCATCCGCCAAAACTCCTGCACCGCTTCCTCAGAAAAAGGAGGAGCTTAATCATCTGACCGAGAAGACTTTGGATGAGTTAAAAAATGTTTGGCAGGCTCAGGATAAGGAAAGCAAGACCGGCAAAGCCAGCCCCCTCGGATTAGAAAAGAATTATAAGTTTAGCAGCATCTCTCCTCCGGTTAAAAGCAGCGCTTTTTCCATGAACATGTCATGGTTTCCTAATTTTTTCAAAGGAATGTCCAAGAAGGTTTTATGGGGCCTGGCTGGATTTGCTTTAGTTTTGCTCGGAGTAATAATTTTTGTTTCAACCGGTAGCGCTAAGATTACTATAAAACCTAAAGAAGAGTCTGTCGACTTTACTTTGAAGGTCTTAGCTTCTGACAAGTTTTCACAAGTGGATGTTAATTCCTATCAGATTCCAGGCCAGTCATTTTCGATCGAAAAGACGGTAACAGATAATTTTAATGCCACAGGAGAAAAAGATGTCGCCCAGAAGGCCAGAGGAATTATCACTGTATATAATGCGTACGGAACTGCTCCTCAGACTCTCATAGCGACTACCAGATTTGAGTTTCAGGATGGAACTAACGCCGATAATGGTTTGGTATTCAGAACACTCAAGACGATAACTGTACCGGGCATGAAGGTTATAAACGGTAAATCAACTCCGGGAGCCGTAGATGTTGAAGTAATTGCTGATAAAGCAGGCCAAACTTATAATGTTCCAGCGGGCAAGTTCGGTATTGTGGCTTTCAGGGAAAAAGGCGATTTGGATAGATATGCTAAATATTATGGCCAGTCATCTGCTCCTATGAAAGGAGGAATAGTAGGCAAGGCTAAGGTTATTACTCAGCAAGATTACAGCAATGCCCAGGCTAAAGTTCAGAACGAATTAAATGATCAAATAGCCGCAGCCTTTAGGTCCCAGGTGGCAGATTTGAAAGTTCTGGGCTTGGACAAACCGGAAATTAAATCTACGGTTTCAAGTGCCAATGTCGACGAGGCTGCAGATAGTTTCTCAATTACTATAGTAGGAGGATTAACGACAGTTGGTTTCAAGCAGACTGACTTGGATGCTTTAGTCGCCGCATATATAGATAAAACAAACAATTTATATGCCCTGGCCGATAAATTGAATCTTACTTTTGGCAATATTAAATTTAATAAAGATCAAAATATTCTAGGATTTGATGTAGTAGTAAAAGGAGTAGCTTATGGCAAAATTGACGGCAATAAAATCATTGCTGACCTGATGGGCAAGAACGAATCCGAGATAAAAGACTACATAAAGGGCGTTGATGGCATCGCCTCGGCTAGAGTTGTATTGTCTCCTTTCTGGGTAAAGAGAATCCCTAAAAACAAGGATAAAATACAGCTGGATATAAGCTATTAGGGCACCCAGGATATATATAATTGACACTTTAAAGAAACTTTGCTAACATAGTGAAACGCATTCTAGATGCGCTTTTAATTGGCGCATAAAGGAGCTATTTTAATAAAGTTTCACCATATCTTGATCAATCAACAGAAGGAAAAAGTTAATGGCCTAGTTTTAGAAGCTTTGCCCGATACCAAGTTTAAAGTTAAGCTGGAAGACGGTAAAGAGATACTGGCCTACCTTGCCGGAAAGTTAAGGATTAACTATATAAAAGTGATGATCGGGGATAAGGTGACATTAGAATTAAGCCCTGACGGTACCAAGGGCAGAATAGTAAGAAGGTTGTAATTTTCAATTATCAATTCTCAATTTTCATTAAATTTTCAATGGTTCATTGACTCATTGTAAATTCATTGGAAACTGGAAATTGTAAATTGGTAATTCCTGTGAAAGTACGAGCATCAGTTAAAAAAATGTGTAATAATTGCAAATTAGTAAGGCGAAAAGGCCATCTGTATTGCATTTGCAAAAATCCAAAACATAAACAAAGACAGGGATAAATAAACAGAGTTCCCATTAGTCGCCGGCGCGTGTCCCCATTGCCTCTCTCAGAAGCAGTCAGACAGGGAGAAAGAGCAATGGGCCCCTCGCGGGCGACTATAACGGGAGCCCACTCCGAGCATGCCAAGAATTTTAGGAATAAATATTCCGGAAAATAAGAAGATAATGCATTCATTGACCTATGTTTACGGTATAGGTCTACCTTTGAGTAAGGTTATCCTTAAGTCTGCTAATGTAGACGGAGATAAGAAGGCCAAGGATATTACCGGCGATGAATTAAACAAAATCCAGAAAATAATAGAAAGAAATTATAAGGTAGAAGGAGATTTAAAGAGAGACGTTGCTCAGAACGTAAAGAGATTAAAGGAAATCGGAGCTTGGAGAGGACTACGCCATGCCAGACGTTTGCCAATACATGGACGTACCAGATCAAATTCCAGAACCTTAAGGGGCAATGTTCGAAAGACTATGGGTTCGGGAAGAAAGCCGTCATCTGAGAAAACTTAAAATTTAACATCGACCCTTTAGGTCGCCGACGCGTGTCCCCATTGCCTCTCTCGGAAGCAGCCTGCCTGCCGGCAGGCAGGTCAGACAGGGAGGAAGAGCAATGGGGCCCCTCGCGGGCGACCTTAACTGGGTCCCTCGATGAGCATGGGTAAAAAGAAAATTGTTACAACTCCGGGTGATACTCCAGCTGCCGATCAGAAATCGGAGGCTTCGGTTGCAAAGAAAAGCTCCAAGAAGAGTGTGATAAACGGTATCGCCTATATCAATGTTTCCTATAATAATATCCTCGTTTCAATCGCGGATTCTAAAGGAGATACTCTAGCTTGGACCACATCTGGGTCAATGGGTTTTAAGGGCAGCAAGAAATCTACTCCTTATGCAGCTAATATAGTAGCTAAGGAATGTTCTGAAAAGGTGAAGAAATTCAATATGATGAATGTAAAGATTGTTGTAAAAGGAATCGGCCCCGGCAGAGAAGCGGCAATGCGAGGTATCGCCGGTAGCGGATTAAACATAACTTCAATCGTTGATGCGACGCCGGTTGCTCATAATGGAGTTAGAAGCCCCAAGCCAAGACGGGTATAATTACCAATTTACAATTTCCAGTTTCCAATGAATTTACAATGAGTCAATGAACCATTGAAAATTTAATGAAAATTGAGAATTGATAATTGAAAATTCTGTGGCTAGATATACAGGTCCAAGAGAAAAAATAGAACGAAGAATAGGCGAAAGACTCTTTTTGAAAGGGGAGAGATCTCATTCCCAGAAATCAGCAATGATCAAAAAGCCCTATCCGCCCGGTCTTCACGGCAAAAAGGGGGCTCGAAAACCTTCAGAATATGCATTGCAGTTGAGGTCAAAGCAAAAGGTCAAAAATATTTACCGATTACTTGAGCGCCAGTTCAAGAATTATATAAAGATATCATTATCTTCTAAGAAAGAGCCGTATGCTGCAATTTTAAATAAATTAGAAGGCCGCCTGGATAATGTTGTTTTCAGAATAGGCTTTGGCCAGTCCAGAGACCAGGCCCGCCAGCTTGTCGGTCATGGCCATATATTGGTTAACGGCAAGAAGGTGACCATACCCTCATACGAAGTATCAGTCGGAGATGTGATCAGCATCAGAGAAGCAAGCAAGAAGTCGCTTTTCTTTTCATCCTTGATGCCCAATTGGCTTAAGAATTATGATGCACCCGCCTGGATTGAATTAAACCGTGATAAAGTCGAGGGAAAGTTAAAAGCTAAGCCGACTGTTGATGAAAGCGGTATTAAGGCAGACGACTTACAGTCAATAATTGAGTTTTATTCCAGGTAGTAGAACTTTCGGATGCGACTTTGTCGCAATGCCATAGGGCAACCGAAAGTTTCACTACCTGGTATTCAAAAGGTAAAATAAGTGGTTAGCAGTGTGATAAGCGATGATCAAAATCGCTTACCGTTCTTCTAGCCCCTGGCTACTAAAGTGTTACAACTACCGGAGAAAGTAAAAGTGTTATCGAGAGAAGGCAATAAGACAACCTTTGAAATAGGACCTCTTATGCCTGGCTATGGGGCCACTATTGCCAATCCTTTAAGGAGGGTACTCTTGTCGTCCCTTGAAGGCACCGCCGTAACTTCTATAAAAATGAAAGGAGTCGAGCACGAGTTTACGACCATCCCGGGAGTGATGGAGGATATCATCGAAATAATTTTAAATGTTAAAAACATCAGGTTTAATCTTCACGGCGAAGGACCGGTCAAATTGACGCTCCATGTAACCGGAGAGAAAGAAGTAAAAGCCAAAGATATAAAGCTTACATCTGACGTCGAACTTATAAACGGTGATCAGCATATTGCAACCCTAACCGACAAAAAGGCCGAATTAGATATGGAGCTTGAATTAGAAAGAGGAGTCGGCTATAGTTCTGTCGAGCAGAGAAGGAAAGAGAAGCTGGCCATAGGAGTAATTGCCGTCGATGCTATATTCTCACCTGTTAAACTGGTTAATTTCACCGTTGAGAATGTCCGAGTCGGGGAGAAAATAGATTATAACAAAGTAGTAATGGAAGTTGAGACTGACGGATCTATCGATCCGGAAGCGGCTTTGAAAAAGGCATCCGAGATCTTGATAGATAATTTCAAAGTAATTTCCGAAGTGGAAGTACCGGAAAAAACAGATGCCAAAAAGCCCAAGAAAGATAAAGAAGCCAAAGCTAAGGTGGCAAAATCTAAAAAGAAATAAAACAAAATGCGACGCGGAAATTTAAGAAAATTTGGCCGAGTAAGAAATCAAAGAAAAGCGCTTTACAAAGCGTTGGCTACCGCATTGATAGATCATGGCAAGATACAGACTACTGTTGCCAAGTCCAAGTCATTGTC
>CAYSDF010000002.1:0-31415 GCA_964429675.1 uncultured Candidatus Saccharibacteria bacterium | reverse complement strand
GAAGACAAACCCGCTGCCGGGACCCCACCTATTCGTGGGAAACGCCCAAAGGCCGTAGAGCCACAAACCATCGTCACGGCGTCCCAAGCTGAACACGCCCGGGTAGCCGCCACGACCAGAAATTTGCTTCATGGCAACAAAGAACCATTCTCCCAAAGGTTGATCCATATATTGTAATCGCAGGCTTGGACCAACTTCGGCGGGAGCGAGCTCAAGACCAAGCTCTTCTGCTCTTTGATATATCTCATCAGTAGTAGCTCCGTTTTTGAAACCCAAGTCTCTAACTTTAAGACGCACAAGACTGATTTGCTCAGGGTTTTTAAGGGTAGTAAAGTCCTTGCTTCGCAGCATGTCTTTGGCATATTCGGAAATATTAATCTTTCTTTCTTTTAGTTCGGCTTCGATTTCCTTCGAAGACTTGCCTCCGATTTCTACGTTCTGATACCTGATCTTGCCCTCAGGGAAAGAGGTGTATATGTGCTCTATTTTATGTTGTTGAGTTATATTGAAAATATCCGGCTCAAGTTGGCCAAGATAGGCTTTGGTATTATCGGTAATCTCTGAGGCATTATGAGCAATTTGATCTTTGTCGCACTCAAGAACAATAAGCATATCTTCTTCGGTATTTCTTTTTGAGCGCAGCTCATCAATGCGCGGATCTCTCTGATAACCAAAGCCTTCTATTGGGGCATTAATTTCGTACAGAAAGACGAGATCATCTTTATCTAATTGCTGGCCGGTTTTAATTTTCTTTTCTACCTTAGTTAGGCGCTTCATATCTGCGGATATCTTGCGATATCTTTCGGCTCCAGGCAGTTCTTTCATTTTTGCATTGGCGATATCAACCATATTTCCTTCCAGATTCTGTTCATTGTCAGCAACTCCTCTGACTTCTCCTATGCTGTCTCCTTGCATTCTGATTGCGATACGCGGAATAGTAGGTTTACCCTGATTGTCATCTGTATAATATACATAAAAATCTCCTCCCTGAAGTTGTGTTTCCGCCGTCGCAAAACCCTTGGTACACCAGGCCGTGCCTTTATTCTGAAGGGATGACCACAAAGCGGTGGGGTCGGTTCCTTGTTGATATTTTATCCATTTTCCTTTTGTTTCTTCCCGCATTTCCGGATTAATTTCTCCGGCTTGGTTGATTCCCTCGACATACTGTTTTGCAAAAGATAGTTTCGCGAAATTATTTGCCTTCTCCTTAGTAATTAGCTGATCTTGGGGAGTCCCGGCTGCTTCTTGGGCTTTTCTTAATCGTTCTAACGTATCGGAATCTTTAGCAGCCTCTATCCTATCTTCAACATAGCCTAAAGCACCGCGATCTATTTCGGGAAAAAGACGAACCGTTCCTTCTGAACGTTTAGTAAATTCCCCCTTATCTTTATCATAGTCTCCCATATCTAAGATATTGCGAAAGACATAATATCTGAACCAGGTTGGATATGGCTCGTTAGCATCAGAAAGATATAAAATCCAGTTATCCAAGGATTTCTCAAGATCTTCTACCGCAATATCGCCTCTTTGTTCTAGCTGCTCTTCTCCGTAATGAGCTTCGATCCCCAGATCTCTAGCGGCGCGCTCTTCGACTCTGGCTGCGCCTTCAGCCAATTTATCTTTATTGGCACGCACATACCTGTTCATTACCATCTCCCTTAGGAGATGCAGAGCGCGAGGGCGAGATTCATCTCCCATCACTTCTCTTTTCTGTTCTTTCTTGGGATCAATGGCAAGACGCTCTAAACGATCGAGATAATTCTGAATACGAACCTCGGGATTTTGAGACGCTTTTTCTCCGGTCCGCACTTTATTACGCTTAGCCGCAGATTCTACTTCGGGAGCATTGTGGAGGTTGTATTTTTCTTTGAGGAATTTGGGATTTTCCATGAAAGTTATTGTAGCATAAAATTTGAAAATAAAAAATCGCCCTTATTAGGGCGATTTTTTATCGTAGCTCTTCTTTCACCATTGCACTTGCCCTTGAACCGTCGAATTTGCCTTTTATTTTAGGGGATATAGTTCCCATTACTTTACCCATATCCTTGGGTCCGGAAGCACCCGTCGCGCTGATGGCCTTTTTAATTTCTTCCCTGACAGCATCTTCCGACATCTGCTCTGGCATATATTCCATCAGCATCGCCATCTCTTCTTTTTCCTTCTTAGCTAGGTCTTCCCTGCCGCCCTTTTCAAATTGATCTACTGAGTCTTTCCTTTTCTTAATTTCTGAACTTAAAACTTCGACTACCTCTTCATCAGTAAGCTTGCTCTCTTCCTCAAGCTTCGCTGCATCAGCTTGCCCTGAGCCTGTCGAATGGGTTTTACTTAGCCTGCCTCTTTTATCCAGCTCCCGGCTCTTAACAGCACTCAAAATCATACCTAAAGTCATCCGCTTTGCAGCGTTGCCTGACTTAAGAGCTTCTTTTACATCCGCCTGTAATTTATCTTTTAACATACGACAATATTACATTATAATTTAATTCCTGCCAAACCACTCACTTCATATTTTAAATTATTTGGGTAAATTAAAAAGCCCTTGGCCTCAATTACCACAAGGGCAAACGAGACCAAGGACTAAGCACTTACCTGACGAAACTCACCAGAGGACGAGCAGCGATGTGGCTGCATTGAGGGATGAGCCGGCCGCGGGAGACGTGGGCCAGACCACCGAGGACACCGCCACCACCGAAGATAAAATAGGAGTCCCCGAAATGATCCTCAAACCATTCCCAGGCATTGAATTTTCCACGATTGGGATCGTACAGATTCCCGATCGCATTGAACTCAACTGCTCGTTCAAGACGCATCTGTGACCTCATTACATTAAGCTTTGAGGCAACATGAGCCAGAACGATATCTTGCCATTCATCTAGTCTGATAGCGAAGCGCGAACCGATGGGCGTGTTACTATTCTTTCCCACAAGTTTCTTATCGCGCAGATCTGAAATCACCGATGCCAGCGGATCATTCACAAAAACCTGGCTGCCATCGATGTAATCAGCACTGACAGTAAAATCGGCCAGATACCATCCTCGACGAAGCATAGTAGGTTTCAGGTCTGAATGGATCGGTTTGATTGACCCATTTGCGACATGATCGTAGAACCATTGCTCCGGCTTGATCCAGTTCTTCAGTGGCCGATCCTTGCCGATTTCCTCACCAGGCAGAAATACTGGTCGCATGTTGAATGTTGCCCAATGAGCAAGATTCTCGTCCGTGAACTCCGGTGGCAGCGGGTCGACGAAGACTCGCTTCTTGAAGATGCCCGAGAGCTTCCGCGACAGTTTGGCCGCGTACTTCTCGATATCTCGCTTGCCATCTTTGGCAAGTGGCGCAAAGGGAGTTGCCTCCATCTTCGCAACTCGCTTGAGATGGTCGAGAGTAATTGCTCCCGCCCGGTATTTCCGCATGATATCCTCGATCACGGCCGCCAGCTCGACGGACGTATCACCGACCAGATTCTTGCTCATGGTCAGTCTCCTTTCCGCTTTTTACAGCGGATTTTCAAAGAGCAGAATTGCTCTATATAAATCAAGCCCACGTAAAAACCGCTTTTTAGGGCGGTTTTTACTAACTCTTGCGAGTCTAGTCTGGTTGGCTTAAAAGCTCTTCCTCGACAGTATATACAGTATAGCAAACTGAGTTTTAAAGTCAAGAAAGATGGTGTGGATTTCTTTTGCCTGGACCCGCGGGGAATCGAACCCCGAAGACTCTTCTGTCGAGAAAGAGCTTGCCAACCAGGCCGAGCCCAGGTAATCAGAAAATAGCAGAAAGAATTTAAATTGCAAATTCTTATTTATGGGGCATTCTTTACAGATCCAATTCTTGTTTAAGCTTGCGCTTCTCTTCATCAAACGTATCTTCATCGTATTTGCCCAATTTTTGCAATCTCTTTCTTAATTCGCTTAAATGAAGTCCCATGATTGCTGAATTTTTCTCTTTCCGTTCGGTAACTTTTTTCTGGCGATATCGGGAGCTTTTTGCTTTAAGCAAAACTCCGCTTCTCTGAACGAAACGGTTAAAACGCCTCATAAGGCTTCCGATACTTTCATTTTGTTTTCTTTTAACCTCTACCATATAATACCTCCTTTCAGTAGGTAATTATCAATTACCAATTTACAATTTCCAATGAATTCCTGCCTGCCGGCAGGCAGGTACAATGACTCAATTTTAAATGTTTGAATATTTAGAAATTGAATCATTCAATGAAAATTAAAAATTGAAAATTCAAGATTATCTCACTATTTTCGGTCCTAAATTCTTCCCTCCCAACAAATGAATATGGAGATGAGGAACAACCTGACCCCCCTCTTCTCCTTTGTTTATTATCAATCGGTATCCCTTGTCCAATCCCATCTTGGCAGCAACCCTGTCAGCCATTATCAGTGCCTTGCCCAATAATTCAGCATCATCATCCTTAAAATCCGCCAATGACTCGAAATGCTTTATAGGAATTATTAAAAGATGCACCGGGGCCGAGGGATGGATATCGTGGATGACAATAAAATCATCATCTCTAGCCACTGTCTTATCTTCACTATGGCTCAACTCGCCTCTTATTATTTTGCAAAATACATCGTCGGCCATAAAAAGAAATTAACATTTACCATTTGCCAATAATTTACCATTTAGCCATTGGGTCATTTTCTGAAAATGAATAAATGAGACAATGTTAATTCAATGGAAATTGGAAAATGATAACTGTAGAATTACTTCTTCAGTCTTTTCTTCATCTCATCAACAACTTTGGTCAATAATAATGTTTCCTGAATACCCGTATCCATTTCTCTCAATATTATAGCACCTTCTAGGGCTTCTTTCTGGCCAAATATCAACGTGTATTTAACTCCCAATCTGTGAGCAATTCTTAACTGAGATTTTATACTATCACGGCCCAGCGATGACTTAACTTCAATTCCGGCTTTTCTGAGGTTTTCAAACAAGACCAAGCTCTTTTTCTTTGCCGCTTCTCCGAGCTGAATCAAAAATACTTTCGGCTTGATACCTATATCGGGAACAGAAATATTTCTTGCCTTAAGCTCCAGCACCACCCTATCAATTCCCATTGCCCAGCCGGCAGCCGGAGTTTTCGATCCTCCCAGAAGATCGACTAATCGATCATAGCGCCCGCCGGAGATAACAGCTGATTGGGCCGTAATATTCTCTTCGGGTAAAAATTCAAAAACAGTTCTGGTGTAATAATCCAGACCCCTGACTAGAGAAGGATTTAAAATATAAGGGACTTTGGCTTCGTCCAGGAATTCAAGCACGCGCTGAAAATGAATCTTACAAGCCTCATCAAGAAAATCAATAAACGGTGGAGCCTCCTTGCTTACCTCTTTGCAGCCTTCCTCCTTGCAATCGAGCATTCGCAAAACATTCTTTTTATATCTGATTCGGCACGCAGGACACACTTTCTTAATTCTATTTTTATAAAAATCTTTAAGGGCCCTGGTATAAGCCGGGCGGCAGTTGCTATCCCCTATGCTATTGATGTGGACATTATAATTGCTCAAACCTAAACTATCCAGGATTTTGTATCCCAGAAATATCAGCTCAGCATCTACAACTTCCGAGGCATCGCCTATCGTTTCAAGGCCCAGCTGGTAAAATTGCCTGTATCTTCCTTGCTGAGGCTGATCATGTCTGAACATAGCCCCGATATAATAAAGCTTCACCGGATGAGGCTTCACATTCATACCATTTTCAAGATAAGCTCTGACCACGGCGGCTGTTCCTTCGGGACGCATGGATATATCATCTCCGCCTTTTGTTTTAAAATTATAAATCTCTTTTTCTACTATATCGGAAGAATTGCCAACAGCACGCAGAAAAAGCTCCGTTGATTCAACTATTGGAGTATCTATTCTTTCAAAACTATAATCCTCAATCAGAGATTGAGATTTTTTCATGACATGACGCCAATACTTCTGATCTTCGGGCAATATATCGTGCATGCCCTTTGGCGCTTGGATTGTTTTTGATTTCTTACTCATCGCAGCGCGGGCCCACAAACATTAAAGGTAAAGTTGTAATAAAGAAGTCCCTTTCTTAATACTTTCGAGAAATTTGCTTCTTTATTACAACTTTACAGGTAACTGGATCTCGGCCGAGCTGTAAGCTCGTCGCCGATTAGAGCCAGTTATTAATGTTTGGGGTCGCTGTTTTATTTGTATTGATACTGCCAGCGATTAATCTCGGCAAACCTTCTAAATGGCCAAGGCCTTATAAAGGCGCGGCCGGTTATCAGAGACTTGTCTACCGGACCCCAGCGACGGGAATCCGAACTTTGTAAACGATTATCTCCCAACACATAATATTCATTAATACCTAGATTAACTTTCAAATCACCCAAAGTCTTTTCATAGCTGGCCAGATAATCCTCTTTTAATGTTTCGCCTTTGGGCGCTTCCTGATTATAAATAGTTACTCTATCATTCTTTATCTCCACGGTTTCCCCGGGAAGACCGATGACTCTTTTTATAAAAAACTGGGTATGATCTTCGGGATATCGGAATATTATAACATCGCCCCTCTCAGGTCCCTTGAATCTATAGCTTATTTCATCAATCAGGATGTAGTCTCCATCTTCAAAATCAGGCTCCATTGAGGCCCCTTTTACAAAAAAAGGCTGTACCAGATAATACCTGATTGGCAGGATTATAGCAAGGGAAATTACCAGCACTTTCACCGTTTCCCAGATCATCAAAAGCGTCTGGCCTTTCGGTTTCTCGATCTTGGGCTGTAAGAGATCCGGCCCATTAATTAGCTTATTGTCGTCAGGCATTTAACTAGTATAGGCTATTTGTTAATAATTTTCAAACTTGTTTAAAATAGATAATCGGTTATACTTTTTAATATTATGAATACCAAACTATTGATAGGCATCGGGAACCCCGACGAAGAATACCAGAACACACGGCACAATGTCGGCTTTATGCTGCTTGACTATATCGCCAAGAAGAACGACTTCGCTGATTTTGAAGTCAATAAAGCCTCGAATTCTTTAGTTGCAAAGGGTAAGATAGGAAAAACTACAGTCATACTAGCTAAACCTCAGACATACGTTAATAAATCTGGGGAATCAGCCAAGAAATTAATTGGAAATTGGAAATTGGAAATTGGAAATTTAATCGTCGTTCATGACGATTTAGATATTCCATTTGAGAATACCAAGCTTTCACTTGGCAAAAACTCCGGAGGCCACAAAGGCGTAGAGTCAGTAATGAAGGCCCTGAAAACCAAAGATTTCTATCGCCTGAGAATCGGCACGGCCAAAAGGGCCCTTGATAAGGCCCGCGAGCAATCAGATAAAAAGCGCGATGAATTTGTCCGCAATTTCGTCCTCTCCAAGTTCACCCCCGGCGAGCATGATGAGCTCAAAAAGATTTTTAAAGAAGGCTACGATAAGCTTCTTCAAATATTGTAGCCAAAAGACCCCAACCAATTTTTCTCCAGCCCTACATGTCATGGGCGAATCGCAGTCTTGTTTGTAGGAAAATTCAGAACTCGCAAAGCCTCGAACAGCTGAATTTTCCAACTAGACAGCTGATTCGTTGCCATGCCACTCCAGGAAGGATAAAAACGGGTTGGGAGTCTTTTGGCTAGTAATACATGTATGTTAGGCCAAAGCCCTGCTCTGATTTTTATCATTTAGAGACTTGGGAGGAAGATGAGTCAGTAACTATTTATTGTCACGAGCCATCCTATAGGAGGCGGATAAAAATAAGAGTGGGGGTTTGGCTTGTTATATCTAGTCCATCGGACAAAATTGGGCGGTGGAAATATTTTGGAAAAACAAAAAATCCCGCTAGGCGGGATTGCTATTTGAGTAATTTTTTTACTTTACTTAACTGATTCATCGGCTGAAAATCTAGTGGATCTGGAGCAACATTCGCACTGCCATCATAATTTTTTAAATTATGATCAGTCGTGGGTGAAAGCAACCATATACCTTCCTGCCCTTGTTTAAATTTAGGATGATGAAATTGGAGTATATCCACACTTGCAGGGAAATATACTTTAATAGTTTTGTTTGAAACCACTCCCTTCAATACAGACTTAACCCTAACTTCAGCATAAGACCAATCCATATTATGTTCAGAGATACCGTGAGGCGGCACAGAAGCTTTTTTTACATCAGTAACTTTACCTACGATTATATTAACTGAAGCGTTAAGCCGTTCTTTTAATTTTGCGTCGTTATTCTGAGCAAAAGAATTGGAAGCAACTAGGGCAAGGACCAAAAACGACATAGCCAGTGTTCTCACTATTACTCCTATTTTTAAACGAGCGTTATAAGATTATTACATAGCCTGCTTTATGTCAAAACACTAAACCCCGCCAATCGGCGGGGTTTAGTGTTTAAATTAGAAATGGAATGGGTGGACGGGGAATTTCACCTCCGCCGATAACAGGATTTGCAATCCTGCACCTTTACTCAGCCACACCCACGTAAATATACTATATCAAAAACTTAGCAATAAGCAATGCTACAATATTAGCTACTTTTATCATTGGGTTAATCGCAGGGCCGGCAGTGTCTTTGTATGGATCCCCTACTGTGTCGCCGGTGACGGCAGCTTTGTGAGCATCTGAGCCTTTACCTCCATAATTACCCTCTTCAATATATTTCTTAGCATTATCCCAAGCCGCGCCCCCAGATGTCATTGAGATAGCAACAAAGATTCCTGTAATAATAACGCCCACTAGCAATCCTCCAAGAGCTTCGGCACCTAGAGTAAAGCCAACGATGATCGGAAATGCAATAGGAATTAAAGCCGGTACAATCATTTCTTTCAAAGCTGCCCGAGTAACAATATCTACCGCCGTACCATAATCAGGCTTGCCAGTGCCTTCCATAATCCCGGGAATTTCCCGGAACTGCCTTCTTACTTCCTCAACAATTGCCGAACCAGCTCTACTTACAGCCTGCATTGATATTGATCCGAAAAGATAAGGCATCATTCCTCCGATAAACAAACCTATTAAAACTCTCACATCTTGTAAATCAAATAATAAATTCTTTCCGAGACTGCTTAACTCCTGAGTGTAGGCCGAGAACAAAACCATAGCCGCAAGACCAGCCGAAGCGATAGCATAGCCTTTTGTAACTGCCTTGGTTGTATTACCAACCGCATCAAGGGCATCGGTTACTTCTCTGACTGATTTTGGTAATCCTGCCATTTCAGCAATTCCGCCGGCATTATCAGTAATAGGTCCGAAAGCATCGATAGCAACAACCATTCCCGTCAAAGAAAGCATGCTCATAGTAGCCAAGGCGATACCATACAGTCCCATCAACCAGTAAGCACCATATATTGCCGCTCCAATTACTATAACCGGGAGAGCAGTGGACTGCATTGAGACAGCAAGACCGGTGATGATATTGGTTCCATGGCCCGTGGTAGAAGCTTTGGCTATTGATTGGACGGGTCCGAATTTTTTGGAAGTATAATAATCTGTGATTATAAACATCAAAGCTGTAACGCCGATTCCGATAGTTAATGCCCAAAAGACATTCCATGAGGATACCAGGCCACTTGAAAGCTTGCTCAAGTCACTTATATAACTCACTTTCAGAGTAAGCAAAACAAAAAGTCCTATAGAAATCGCACCGGTTATAGCAAGACCTTTATATAAGGCGCCCATGATTGATTTTGTTAATTTAACAAAAAACGATCCAGCGATTGATGCAAAAATTGAAACTGCACCGATCAACAAAGGGAACTGAACAAATCCCGGAATAGAAGGAATAAGTAACTGGCCTAAAAGCATTACAGATATGGCCGAGACAGCATAAGTTTCAAATAAGTCAGCGGCCATTCCTGCACAATCCCCTACGTTGTCTCCGACATTATCAGCGATGACAGCAGGATTACGTGGATCATCTTCAGGAATTCCGGCTTCAACCTTTCCAACCAAATCAGCACCTACATCAGCACCCTTAGTAAATATTCCTCCGCCTAAACGAGCAAAGACAGATATCAATGAGGCTCCAAATCCCAAACCGATAAGAGCTTTGACATCATTGGTCAGCCAATAGAAAACCGTCACCGAAAGAAGAGCTAAGCCAACCACAAAAAATCCCGTGACAGCGCCGCCCTTATATCCCAGATCAAAGGCTGGAGACAAACCATTTTTTGCTTCCTCTGCCACACGAGCATTGGCCCTGACTGAAACCATCATACCTACATATCCGGCAAGAGCCGAAGACACAGCTCCAACCACAAATCCCATCGAGACCAGACGTCCAAGCCATAGTGATAAAACAACCGCCACAACCAAGCCCACCATAAACACAGTTTTATTTTGTCTTTTTAGATACGCCTGAGCACCCTCCTGGATAGCTTTTTGGATGGACTGCATCTTCTCATCGCCAGACGATTTTTTTAAAATTTCCCAGGCCAAAAATGCCCCATAGGCTATGGAGGCAAGCGAAGCTAGTAACGGAAGCAATAAAATGTTCACTGTTAAGATGATTTACGAATTACGTATTACGAATTACGGTATAACCTTAATACATAATACTTTAAATAAAAACAACAGAATGGATAGTACAACAAATGCAGCTATAATTCAACCCAAATCCTTCTTGATAAAAAAAGGGGGGACTTTTAAAAATTATACCCTGGGCGGTTCAATTTCTTTTTCAGTTTCTGGCGAACCAATCTCAATTACATTTTTCACCTTATCAACCATCTTAGTAAGCCGATCTTCTGAGTCTTTATAGGCCGAGCTAGCATTTGATATATGCTTACCAAGCAGTCGAAATTCCTCCGTGAGCTTATTGCTATCTGTGAATATACGCTCCAAACGTTTCATGATATCGCTGGCCTGCTTGTTAAACTCTATATTCTTGGTCCACTGCATGATAGCTCCCAGAGTGATATAGAAAGTATTTGGCGACATGATCATTACTTTCTTAGTTCGGCCATAGGCAGCCACATCAACATCTTTCATGTTGTTAATTATTTCATAATATACCGTCTCGGCCGGGACATACATCAGGGCCCAGTCCACAGTGCCTTCGGCGGGCAAAATGTACTTTGATATTTCATCTATTCTCTTTTTTACATCACTCAAAAATGCCTTCCGGCTGATTTCTTTATTAATTTCATTTTCAGCGCTGATCATACTCCTGAAATTCTCCCAGCTGAATTTGGAATCAATCGGAAGAATCAATCCGTTGGGTAATTTTAAAACAGCATCTACTTTCTCACCGGATTTAAATTCATGCTGCATCTCATACATATCCTTTGAGAAATACTCCTTCAATAACGACTCCAGTGACAACTCTCCCCAATTGCCTCTAAGCTTAGGCGATTTTAATATATCCTGAAAAGACGAGACTGTTTTCACTGATTCATGCATCTGTTTTAAATTTTCCTGAAGGCTAGTAATTCCCTGAGCCATCCCCTGAGTAAATCCATGCACTTGCTGGCTGACAGTAAGGGTCACATTTTCTGAGGCCTGACGGTTTCTTTCAAGCTGAGCATTTACGGTTTGGGCTAGAGAGTCAAATCTTTGATGCAAAACAGCGTATTCGTTCTCGCTCTCTTTTTTCTTAGGCTTTAAGAGGTAGTAAAGATTAATCCCTAGCATAATCAAAACTGCTAGAGAAACGACAACGATTAGCACAACAATCGGATTGGACATAAGGTAAGTATATAGTATTACGAATTACGTATTAAGGCAACGACTGAGCGCAGAGCAAAGAAGTACTAAAAACAGAAGTTTTCATGTGTTGATTTTAAACTACATTAATGGCACTATGACGGCAACCCGCAAAGCGGAGCAGTAACCGAACAAAGTCGAGCGGTGGCCGTATGGCCATCGTCGTATGACGGTAACCCGCAAAGCGGAGCAGTCGTCGTATGACGGCGTTGTTCTTTTCCAAAAGGATTCAAAATGGCTGATGAAACTCATGGCCACAGCCACGGTCCGCCCATTCATAAAAATAGGCCGAAAGGTCTTAAAATCAGCATTGTTCTGTTAGGAAT
The DNA here is from genome assembly GCA_964429675.1 of uncultured Candidatus Saccharibacteria bacterium. GTDB lineage: Bacteria > Patescibacteriota > Minisyncoccia > 2-02-FULL-40-12 > GWA2-44-9 > GWA2-44-9. The sequence continues at coordinate 19,413 of CAYSDF010000002.1, read as the reverse complement.
TTATGCCATTCTTGAATTTATTGCCGGATACTTTTCTAACAGCATCCCTGTTACCGGCGACAGTTTTCACCAGCTAGTGGACTTGGTTGCTCTAATCCTAGCCTACTGGGTTAACAGTCGCTCTGTCGAAAAAGAAGAAAATAAAGGCCTGGAAAAGAAAGTTACTATATTTAATTTGGTGGTACTTAGCTCCGTAGCGCTATGGATAGTATACGAGATAATACTGCGAGTAGTAGCCGGTTCAGCAGAAGTTATCGGCTGGCCAATTTTTCTGGTCGCCTGCGCCGGATTAATAATTAATCTGGCAATCTATAAAATTCTTTATGCTCATCCGGAAGAAACCATCAAGAGTGCCCTTGTTTGTGTTCTGCCGGATGCGGCCAGTGCCGGACTAATTATGCTGAATGGAATTCTGGTTATTATATTTGGTAGGACATTCTACTGGGCCGACTCAGCCGTTGCTTTGATAATTACCGTAATGCTCTTGTATACAGTTTTAAAAATAGTTCGTTCTCTAGCTCATAAGAACCAACTCCCGCTATAGTGGGGGTTTTATTTTAGCGAGCGAGGAGGATTCATTTATGCAAATCCAGGAAAGTAATCAACCTTGATGTGCCTTTTTTGAACACCAAGCTCCTTAAGTGCTTTCTCAAAAGATACGACCATAGTACGAGGACCAGAGATATAAAAAATATTTTCTTTATAATCCGGAATTTCTTTAATAACAAACTCGCTATCAACGAAGCCCTGATGGCCATGCCAGTCCGGCGGAATTTGCTTAGTATCAGTTAAAGCATAGACAGTTTTTATTCCTAATTCCTGCTCAGCTTGTTTAAAAATATCTGTATAGGCAAAATCTTGAACAGTATTGCTTGAGTATAGCAATGTGATCGGCCTTGATTCTTTGCGATCCAAAAGATATTTAACCATGCTCCGAAAAGGCGTCACACCAATTCCACCGGCGATAAAAACTAATTTTTGATTTGTATCTTCCGGAAGCGTAAATTCCCCTGCAAGTTGTGAGGCTATTACAGATTCTCCAGTCTTCATCATCAGTAAAGATTTCTTAAAACTGCTGGACTGCTGATAAAACTTGATACCTAATCGGATATCCTTTTCGGTCGGCGAAGATGCAATCGTAAAATAGCGCCTATTACCACGCGTATCAGAGTTACTATGGCCCAAGGTCCATTCAAGATACTGGCCAGCCTTAAATTTAATCGATCGGTCAGGAGTAAATATAAACTCGTAGATATCTTTAGCAATTTGATATTTTTCCTTTAAGACTAGAATCAGTTTTTCCTTTGGGCTTACAATATAAGAAAAGATGTTGCCAACCAAAAGGGCAAGCTCAGGAGTAGAATAGATTGAACCAATATGGACACTTGGAGAAAATAGAAAACCAGTCAACGCCCCATACATCATCCTCCAATTCTTATCCGGCGGAGTAGTCAGCGGTTCGGTAAGCATAATAAGACCAAAGAATAATGCCGGTGTATGTAGAAAAACGGTCCAGATAGAGGTTATTGGACTCACTCCTCTGGCAAGTCCAAAACCTATTATAGTAGCAGTTGCAACACCAATAAAGCTTAAGACCAGGTCAAACCTCTTAACTTTTCTGACTATTAAAAGCCCGACGATGAGTACCGGCCAAAGCATACTCCCGGTTCCGATCCACCAACTAGCCGATTGATTGATGGCAAAAGCCGTAAGAGCTACGCCAAAGGCAGCCGGATTAAAAATATGCTTTTTATTTATGGCGATTATAAACTTGGAGGCCATCGCAAGCAAAGCAGCCAAACCCAGGAATGTTATGTACGATGACCAGCCTCCACTCATTGACGGCGGAGTAATAATCAAAGCCAGAATCAGTGCCGTAATATATACCGATTCAGCATTGGCAGGTACATTAAAAAACTTGGCAAATATTTTATTGGCCACTAGCGATATAACTAACAGCGTAGTTATAGATAATAGAAGAGACGGAGGATTGAAAGAAAAATATCCTAAAAAACTCAAACCAAAAGCTATGGTCAAAAGGGCTATCAAGCAATACAAAACCAACCGATACATGGTTATCCTGTTTAGGAAATTATCTGTGAGTGATAATATATTCATCCTTCCGGATTAATTGTATAGAGTTCAAAGCCGCTAGTCATTGTAGCCTTGCCGTCTTTATCAATCATATATCCCTCAAAACCCTTTAAATTTTCAATAAATTCTACTCCCTTTTTTCCCATCGCAAATGCCGCCGTGGCAAATCTATCGGCTTCATAAATATTTGGTCCTATAACGGTAATACTGACTATCTCGGTGATATTACTTTTTTTATCATGTGGATTATATATATGCTGACCGCGAATATATGTGCCTGACGTCGCCACTCCCCTGTCTTTAACATACAAGACCTTAATTATTTCTTTTTCATTAAAAGGATTTTTGATACCCACCTTCCAATATTTTCCATTAGCCTGAATATCTCCACCGGCATCAATGAAGAAAATTTTACATCCTTCCTTTCTTAAAATTTCTGAAACATTGTAGACGGCCCAGCCTTTAACCAGTCCGGAAGGATCATATCTGCCGTCCCGGCCGATAATGTCAAAATATCCCCCAGTTTCTTTTTTAGTTTCCTCGGACAAACGAAAAACAGTTTTCATATCTTCGCTATAATCTGCCTCTTTGACCCTGCCCTCATTGATAGCCGTTATCTCACTCGTACTCTTGTAGGTACTGAATTTTTCATCTACATACTGAAAATAATCGAAGGCTTTGTCTGATGCTTCTTCAGCGTATTCAAAATGCTCAATCGTAACAGTGATCGGCATACCCATTAATATCCTAATCTCTTTCATTACTTTGCTTGATTTAGAGCTGAGGCCAAAGTTATAACAAATGCTTCCCAAGTTTGAGTTGCACCAGACACGACATCCACCTTCGAGCTCTGAGCTTGAATAGCTTCTTGCTTGAGAATGGGGAGAGATTGATTGCTCACTTCGATTGAGTGAGGACGATCATTGGGGAATTGCAAAAATTTTACATCGGTGAGTTTACCTCCTTCAATAATAGCCTCTACCTGAACATTTCCATAAATAGAATCGGCAACACTGCCAGTATATTGGCCGTCTTTGTAAGCACCGGAAGATTTAATCTGAGTCGGTTCGGGTGTAATGGCCGGAGATTCGGTAGAAGTTTGATCCGGGGTAGGACTTGGGGTATTATTAACGCCGATTTCCTTGTTGCCCAACCTCTGGAAAACCAAATATATAACAATCGTAATGACTATAGAACCTGAGATTATGATTTTTTTCATACATGATTACTACGATTTATTAAACAAATTGGTGCATCGGTGGACCGATGGGGACTCGAACCCCAGACCTCCTCAGTGCAAGTGAGGCGCTCTACCAGCTGAGCTATCGGCCCGCGCAGCGCGGGGCCCTAAACATTTAGGGCTGACGTTGGCAGTACTGTAATTATCTGCTATATTTTAGCACAGATTCTTAACATAATAAATAGTGAGGAAGAATGAGCCAGGACCAGAACACTACCCCGATTTCACCGGTTACAGTTACGCCGAAAGCAGCTGAACAACTAAAGTCCTTGATGAAGGCAAAGGGCCGGGATGAGACAAAAAGCGTTCTGCGAGTATTCGTTCAAGGTGGCGGATGTTCCGGATTTCAATATGGCATGAGCCTTGAGGATGAGGCTGGCGAGACCGATAATATATTTGAATCAAACGAAGTGCGGGTGGCAATTGACCCGATAAGCCTACGATATCTTAAGGGGTCAGAAATTGATTTTGATGATACTAATCTTACCGCCGGTTTTTCTATCAAAAACCCGAACGCCAAATCAACCTGCGGCTGCGGCTCTTCATTTGATGCAAAATAAATCCCCTCTGCCAGCTGGCGGATTAGGGGATTTTATATTTGGTGGGTGCGGGAGGGATCGGTCACGAATAATCCTTCGTCAGCCACTCAGGATTTTCGCGACCCCAGCTCACTATTACAGTTTTCTAACTGTAATATAGTTCCGCTTTTCGATCCCTCACGTGAGCCAAGCAGTTGGCTCTCTCCGCACAAAAACAACAATCCCCGTAGGGATTGTTGTTTTTAATGGTGGGTGCGGGAGGGATCGAACCTCCGGCCTCGTTCTTATCAGGAACGCGTTCTACCACTGAACTACGCACCCAAATTAATGTATCGATTTTAGCAAATAAAAAGGGGTTTAACAACCCCTTTAGCATTAAATTTTACCGCGATTTTTAGATATCTCTTTGAATATCAGGAGCTGCTGAATTTCATTTGTTCCTTCAAAAATAGTGTTAATTGGCGCATCTCTGAATAATCTTGAGATCTCGTATTCATCCATATAGCCAACTCCGCCATGAATCTGGAGCGCCGTCCGAATAATCCTTTCTGACATTTCTGATGCCGTTAACTTTACAATCGCCGATTCAAGGCGGATATCTTCTCCTCTATCAGCTTTGGCTGCTACGTTATAAACGCTCGCTTCCATCATAAATATATCAGCCCGCATCTTAGCAAAATAAGATTGGATCATTTGAAATTCAAGAAGCTTTTTATCCATCTGTGAACGTTCGCTGGCATGTTTAAACGCCAATTCGAAAGCTCTTTTGGCAGATCCCAAACAACCGGCTGCCAAACTCAACCTTCCGGAGTTAAGAGTATTTAGAGAGGCCTTGAAACCATCTCCGAGCCGACCAAGAATATTTTCTTCCGGCACTTCCATGTCATTGAATTCAAGAGATGTAGTACGGGAGGCCTTAATACCCATCTTGTGTTCGGGCTTTAATGCTTTAAAACCAGGAAAACTCTTTTCGACAATAAACGCCGTAATACCATTCTGACCAAGATCCTTATCGGTCTTGGCGAAAATTACAATAATATCGGCTACGTCACCATTAGTAATGAAAACTTTGGTGCCATTAAGTACCCATTTATCTCCACGCTTTTCAGCTGAGGAAGAAAGATTAGCAACATCAGAACCAGCTTCGGCTTCAGTAAGACCAAACGCGCCAAGCACTTTGCCTTCGGCAATCGGCTTTAAGTATTTTTGTTTTTGATCTTCTGTTCCGTATAGACTTATGGCTCCGCCCGCAAGACCGACGCTTGCTCCGATAGTAACGGCCAGCGAACCCTGAACACGGCTCAACTCCTCCAGTAAAATACAGTAACCAGTCTTTCCAAGTCCGGCCCCGCCATATTTTTCATCAAACGGAACACCGAATAATCCAAGGTCTGCCATCTTGGCTAGGATTTCAGTTGATATTCTGCCCTCTTTTTCCATCTCAGATACTTTTGGACGGACTTCTTTTTCGCAGAACTCTCTTAAAGTTTCCCGAAGCATTTTGTATTCTTCTGATAAGTCGCCGGCTGAAACTTTTGCATCATCTACTGGCTTTGTAGTCTCCTTAGCTTTATTGTTGCCACTGACTCCTGAAAAATTAGGGGCTCTCTTTTCCAAAAATGCCGTCACGCCTTCAATGCCATTGGCTGAAAAAAGCTGTTTAACAAAAACTACTTGCTCAAAGGCCAATGCGGATTCCAAATCCTTACCTATACCGACGCTGACTAAAATCATTATTGAACGGGCGGCAGAATTAGGGTTATCTTCAGTTGAAAAATTGGCAAGCACCGTAGGCAAATCGTCCTCTGATCTTTTTACTCTAGGCGCTACTTTTCCGCCAAGGACATCTTGAATAAAACTCTTTAGTCCGACTATAAAATCTCCTTCTACAACTTTATCAACGAGACCCTTCTCTTGAGCAAGTTTTGCCGAAAGAGAAGCTTTTTTGCCTCCCAATAGAACTTTCAAAGAGGACGCGTAGCCCATCAACCTTGGTAAACGTTGAGTACCGCCAAGGCCAGGGAAAATCCCCAGATCAATCTCCGGGAAGCCCATGACAGCTTCTTTATTTGCAACTCTATAATCACATGCCAGAGCTAACTCCAGTCCCCCGCCAAGACAATATCCGTTGATAGCCGCGATAACCGGCTTGGACGAATTATCGATCTTATTAAACACGGAATGAAGAAAAGTGAGTACTTCTGTCGCTTTAGCCCTGTCACCGGATTTCATTAATCCGGCAATCTCGGTTATTTCGGCCCCCGCAGAAAAATATGACTTAGCACCGCCGGTAATGACTATCACAACAACTTCGGGGTTAGCTTCAAGAAGCTCAAACTTACTACCTAACTCGGTAATTGCCGCAAAGGTCAGAGTATTATAGTCATTACTATCAATAGTAAGGGCTCCGATGCTATTTCGAACAGATGAGCGCACCAGTTCTTTAGACATTTCTTTTCCTTTTTAATGTTCTGCGTTACCGTTGTTTTAATACTCTATGGCCAAAAAGTCAAATCCCCTCCCAAATTAAAATCCCGTAGTATATACGGGATTTTAGATTACAGACTTTCAAAAAATGTGCTGCCGTCTTTAGCTTTATCACGAAGAAGTTTGCAAGCCTTATCCCCCAAGACCTCAACGATCTTAGCCAGCCCAACTTCATCAGCATAATGGAGGGGCCCACCCTTTCCTTGCGGGAACCACAACCCAAGCCGACATCCGGATTCAATATCATTTGGATTAGCTACTCCGCTCTCCACGGCAATTGCTGACTCATTTACCATGTTATACATCATATCCCTAAAAACAATCTCAGGATTACTGCTTGAACGATTTGGAAACTCTTCAGCCAATAATTTAACAAGGCCTTCGCTATAAAAACCGCTACCAGATTTCTGGCCCAGTAGCCCCCTTTCCACCATTTTCACGAGCAACCGAGAATTAGTAAACCTATTGTTATAAGCATTAGCTAAAATCTTTGTTACTTCACTTGCGACATCAACGCCTAACATATCAATGAGGGTAAAAGGTCCCATCGGCCAACCAAATCCCGATTTCCCAGCTAAAGCATCTAGCTCGCTAGGAACAATCTGAGTATTTTCAAGGGCTACGATGGCCGGACCAAGATATGCGCTTAAAAGCACATTTACCAGAAAACCAGGCCGGTCTTTAACTCTAATTGGAGTCTTGGCCAAAGTTTCCAGAGTAAAAATTTCCAATGATTCCAGCGTATCAGGAGATGTCAGTTCAGAAGATATAATCTCAACAAGAGGCATTTTTATCGGCGGATTAAAAAAATGCAGACCGGCGACTCGCTCAGGATTTAAAACGCCTTGAGCAATCAGGGATATGGGAAGCGAAGAGGTATTAGATGCCAAAATTGCATCCGGTAATTCCCGCCCTAGTTCTTGAAATAATCTTTTCTTAAGGTCCAGATTTTCAGGAACAGCCTCGATTACAATATCGGCGTCGCGCAGATCACCATAATTATCGGTTACAGAGAAAAGCATCTTAAGCTGTTCGGCCTTAGATTGGTTTATCTTGCCTTTTGCCAACCAGCCATCAACTCGGTCACTGAATCTTTCATTTAATTTTTCCGCCAGTTCGGCATTCAGTTCTTTTACTACAACCGGCATATCCTGCCTTACGACTAAGGCCGCCAGATCAGATCCCATAGTTCCGCCGCCTATAATTGCAACTTTGAAAATAGGCTTCACAGCGCACCTCCCTTTTTCCAATTTCGGACAACTAGAGCTCCGCCTTGTCCCCCGCCGATACACATAGAAACTACGCCGATATCTTTGGTGGTATCTTTTAAAAGTGCAATTAGCTTAGTGACTAAGATTGCACCGGTAGCTCCGACTGGATGGCCAAGAGCAATCGCTCCGCCCCAAACATTCAATTTATCCATAGGGATTCCGAGCTCGCGCTGACAAGCGAGAGTCTGGGCTGCAAAGGCTTCATTGATCTCAAAGTAATCGACATCGGACAAAGAAATTTCTGCGCTACGCAGAGCTGAAGGAATGGCATAATACGGACCCAAGCCCATATAGGACGGATCGCAAGCCTCAAAGGCATAACCAAGAATCTCGGCTTCGGGTTCTATACCCATACTTAAAGCCTCTTCCAGCGTCATCACAAAAAATGAAGAAGCTCCGTCAGAAATTCCGCAACTGTTTCCGGCATGGACCGTTCCGCCCTTTACGAAATAATATTTCTCAGGCATTAGAGCCAGGAGTTCTTTCTTTAATTTAGGATTTACGCCTTCATCTTTGAAAACCTTATTTCCACCGATCTCGATAGGAAATATCTGACTTCTAAATTTACCTTCAGCGATGGCCTTGAATGCCAATTGATGCGACCTGACGGCAAACTCATCCTGATCATCTCTTGAAATATTATATCGGGTCGCAACATTCTGACCGGTAACTCCCATGAGCTCACCCGTAGTTGGATCTGTTAACCCTTCCCAAAGAGCATCTACAAACTGCTTTGATCCCAAGCCACAACCAAATCTAGCTTCTTTCACAATATATGGAATCTTAGACATACTCTCTGTACCGCCTACCAAAATAAGTTCCGCTTCATCAGCCTTAATCATCTGACAAGCAGAGACAAGAGCCTGAAGACCGGAACCGCAATTTCGTTGAACAGTAAACCCCGGTGTTTTTTGAGGAATTCCCGCCTTCAATAATGCCACCCTGGCGACGTTCGGAGAATCGGATGACTGAGCAACATTACCCACAATAACCTGATCTATAATATCCTTGAGTTTTCGGTTATCAGTTTCAACCCTTCTAAGAGTTTCCGCAAATGAAGCAGCTACAAGATCACATGCCGACAGGCTACTTAGATTGCCTTTTGTAGCTCCGGCCTTTCCGATTGGAGTACGGCAAGAACCGACAATAACCATACGCTTTTTGGACATAACCTAACCTCTTTTTCAGATTTTAAGAATCTGTCATAGGTTTACCACTACCCAATAATAAAATCAAATAACCTTGCCAAAATTAGCTTGATATGGTAAGATTTAGCATGTCTTTAATACCGTCAGACAACCAAAAGATGAAGGGTGTCTACGACGCTCTTAAGAAGAAATTCAAAGGCCGTGAACTGCTCTTCGGCCATGGTTTTGTTGACGCAAAAGTCGTGGTAGTTGCTGAGAATCCGGTACTCCATGGCGATAAAAAAGAACTAGTAAGCCTAACTCCCAGCTCTGAAAAACTCTTAAATCAACTCTTGAGATCGGCTGGGATTAATAAAAATAAAGTGTATTTCACAACCGTACTAAAATACTTCCCTCCGCCAAATAAGGCTCCGACGTCCAAAGAAATAAAGTCCTGCGTTCCATTCTTAAGGGAGGAGCTCAAGATGATAGAGCCAACCGTAGTAGTAACCCTGGGAAACATGGCCCTAACCGGAATAGGACTTAGGCAGCCTTTAGCCAATATCCACGGCCGGACATTCAACTTCGGAAGCTATGAACTATTCCCGACATTTCACCCGGAAGTAGCTTCCAAAAATCAAGAAATCATGTCCCTCCTACAAAATGATTTCGTAAAATTGAAAGGAATACTCGACAGTAAAAAGGCATAAAAAATCCACCCGTTCGGTGGATTTTTTATGCCTTCCTTGCAATTACTTTTTTGACCGCCTCCTTAATTGAATTTACTCCCATTCCGAAGGCCTCTATAAGTTCGGCTGGTTCGCCTGATTCCCCAAACCGATTCTGAACACCGATATACTCCTGAGGGACAGGGTGGTTGCGTGAGAGGCATTCAGCAATAGCCGAGCCCAATCCCCCATTTATCTGATGTTCTTCAACCGATATGACCGCTCCGGTCTTTCTAGCCGCTTCGATAACTGTTTTTTCATCAAGAGGTTTAACAGTATGAGAATTTACGACCATACATTCGATTCCTTCATTTGATAATTCTTCGGCTGCAACAAGAGCATTATACAAAAGCATCCCGCAACCGATGATAGCGGCATCTTTTCCATCTCTCAGGATCTCGGCCTTTCCAATTTCAAAAGGCGTATCTTTGGTAGTAAATATGGGCGACTTATCACGCCCGAATCTTATATATGTGGGCTTACCATTAGAAGCTGCGGCAACGGTAGCCTTTTGAGCCTCAATAGCGTCACAGGGAACAAGAACCACCATATTAGGCTGGACTCTCATTAGGGCAACGTCTTCCAGGGCCTGGTGCGTAGCGCCATCTGGCCCTACCGAAATACCAGCATGAGCACCTGCTATTTTAACGGGGACATTATTAAGAGAAATGTTAGTTCTGATCTGCTCGTTGTTTCGACCGGGACTGAAAGCGGCATATGAGGATATAAATGGGATCTTGCCATAATTGGCCATCCCCGAAGCTACTACAGCCATATTTTGTTCAGCAACTCCTATTTCAACAAAACGATCCGGAAATTTCTCCTTGAATAAATGAGAGTTCGTTGACTCAGTTAAATCAGCACAAAGAACAACCACCCTTTTATCCTTTTCTCCAGCCTCAACCAAGCCCTTGCCATAACCCTCCCGAGTTGCCGCCTTTTCTAGCTTGGCTTTATCTAATAAATTGTCCACTAATTTTGAGTCAGGATTTATCATTACTAATAATTTCTAATTATTCTAATTAACCTAATTGACCTAAAAAATTAGATCAATTAGAGCAATTAGACCAATTTGGTCAATTGCTTTGGATTATTTACAACGATCGCAATCTCCACATTTACATCCCATGCCATGCTGGCACATTCCGCCTTCCATATTACCTGCCATCATTTTCCAATGACTGCCACAACATTTACAGAATTTAGTTCCCCAGGCTAAGAAGGATAATACTAAGACGTTCTCAAAGAAATAGGTTTGATCCATTCCCCATGCCATGCCGCCATGCCATGCCGCCCACCAAAAGCCAACGGCCGAGATCCAAGCCAAAACCATAAGAACTTTAACCACCAAGTGATGTTTACAATTACACATTCCTCCCATACCCAGTAGTGAAATTTCCAAATATTCTAAGTTTTTTGTTGAAACCTTAGCTTTAGAAAAAGTCACTTAATTATTAATCTATACCCAGCAGTTAAGAATAATGACTGAAAAACAGTTGGAAATTCTACTACTGGGCATAAAGCACCTCCTCTCGGAGAGGGCCCCATAAAGGTCGCCCGCGAGGGGCCCCATTGCTCTTCCTCCCTGTCTGACCTGCCTGCCGGCAGGCAGGCTGCTTCCGAGAGAGGCAATGGGGACACGCGTCGGCGACCTAAAGGGTCTCTGTGATTTAAAATTATTTAAATAAATTAATTCCCTCCGCTTATAGCCCACCAGATTGAAACAAATATTACAATAATAATTCCCGCTATAATAAGCGCTTTCAACCACGAATGAGGAGTCTCCCCGCTTGTTAATTCCGAGTTCTTAATATCCTCGCCCCCCACCCTCTCTAGTCTCTCCAAAATTCCGCCATGACCCGTATCATTCATAACTTTTTTAAAATACTGCTGATTGAAAAACTTAATAAGATCATACCGGCTGACGATTCCCAGGAGCCTTCTGTCCTTATCAACGACAGGGATAGGATTGACCCGGTGATGCTGGGCAAATTCCTTGGCCAGATCTTCAACCTTAACCTCCGGATCTACTACCAGCGGATCAACATTCATAACCTCTCTTATTTTTATTTCTCTTAATTTCTTAAAATGATCGTCCAAAGCCCTATTATCAACCCGGCTTTCTGAGGCCTGCTTCATAATATTAAGAATTGTCGGCAAATGCATGCCCGAACCTTGAAGTATCATGTCATAGCCGGTGACAATCCCCACTAACTTTTTGTCGTGGTCTATAACCGGAAAGCCGTCGTAATTATATTTTTCAAATAGCTCTGCGGCATACTCTAAACTATCCTCGGGGCTGACCGTGATAGCTCCGACCCTCATTATATCACTTACTCTGGCCACTTCTTTTTCGTTAGTATTTTCCATCCTGTTAGAGACAGGTTGTGATTTGACTGCAACCGTGCCTTGTTAATTATATTGATGTCCCGATTAGAAACTACGGATACTACTTATTAATTCTACCATATCCATCACGTCTCTCATGTCTCTAGCGGGATTAAAAGTTATTGATGTTCACTTTTTATTTTCCCGCTCAAAGTTCTTAATTCATGAAGCATTTGTTTGGCCTGTTCGGCTTTAGGCCAAACATCTTCCGGGCCTTTGCCGGGTGGGTTTCCGTGCCAGCGATAGTCAAACTCAATTTCCTTTATCCCCTTCCCGGGAATTGTGTGGGCTATTATAATTGTCGGTTTTTCAAATATGGCCTTGGCCTGGGCTATCGCATCAACAAATTGCTCGATATTATTACCATCGACTTCCAAGACATGCCAGTTGAAGGCCTCGTATTTTGCCTTCAGGCTATCAAGAGGCATAATATCTTCCGTCATACCGTCAATTTGAATATTGTTCCGGTCAATCACTCCGGTCAAATTGTGGAGCTTATTTTTACCGGCAAATAAAACCGACTCCCATGTTATACCGCTGTCATGCTCGCCATCAGACATGAGACAGTAGGTTCTAAATTTCTTGCCGTCCATTCGAGCGGCATAAGCAATTCCACAAGCTTGGCCTAAGCCCGAACCAAGCGGTCCAGAAGTAGTCTCTACACCGGGCAAGCGCTCGCGCTCAGGATGACCCTGCAAGCGAGTACCGAACTTACGCAATGTTTTCAATTCTTCGACTGGAAAATATCCCGACATCGCCATTGAGACATATCTAATAGGACAAATATGGCCATTAGAAAGGATCAAACGATCACGATCATCCCAAAAAGGTTTCTTAGGATCGTGATTAAGGACATGAAAATACATAGCCGTAAAAATATCGGCCATGCCCAAAGGCCCGGCCGTATGCCCCGACCCTGCCTCCACCAACATCTCAATCAAAAGCTCCCGAGCTTTATTAGCCTTTAATTCCAAGTCTTTTATTTTGTCTTCGTGGATATACTGAGACATAATTAGCTATAGAAATATAGTGCCGCCAGAGATATCGTTCCACTTACAAATGTTCCTAGACAAAGAACTATGGCACTTTTGAAACTTCCACCCCCGACCCCCTCATTCCCTACGGTAATCTTGCTCCTTGGCATCAGAGAACTGACTATCATCAGTAACGAGATAAAGAAGAAGGCAAACGAAACTACTAAGGCAAATGATAAAATAGGTTTGAAAATTTGAAATGCGAAATAAAACATTATAGGGCTTCGGCGACCTTTAAAACATGCTGGACTAAAGTGTTGGTATATCCAAACTCATTATCATACCAGGAAAAGACCGCACACATATCCCCGTCAACAACCCGAGTCAAGCTTAAATCGATTATTGCTGCATACGGATCACCGACGATATCTGAAGAAACGATCTGGTCAGTGGTAGTTTTCAAAATCCCTTTCCAGCGCTCTTCTTTCTCTGCCTCTTTGAAAATACTATTTACTTCTTCAGCAGTAGTCGGGCGCCCGGAAATAAGAACAAGACACGATAAAGACCCGGTGACAATCGGTACGCGCATGGAAGCACCGTCAAACTTACCGGCAAGAGACTTAACGGCACGAGTAGTAGCAATAGCCGCACCCGTCCAAGAAGGTGAAATATTTACAGCTGCCGATCTTCCGCGTCGCATATCTTTACCCTTTACCGGTCCGTCGATAAGATTCTGGGTAGCGGTATAGCCATGTGTGGTGGCAAGGAAAGCTTTTTTAATATCCAGTTTTTCAGAAAGAATCTGCATCACCGGAGAGACTGAATTAGTCGTGCAGGAACCGTTTGAAGATATACTGCAGGTCTTTAAGTCATCCTCATTAACTCCCATCAGAACTGTCTTTGTATCGGCATTGTCATCATCCTTGGCCGGCGCAGTAATGACTACTCTCTTTGCTCCCGCTTTTTTATGAACGGCCGCCTTCTCGTAGCTATCAAAAATACCTGTTGCTTCTATGACCACATCCACCCCCAAAGCCCCCCAAGGAAGTAAGGTTGGGTCTTTCTCTTGGATAAATATAGTTTCTTTGCCATCGATAACCAGATATTTCTTACCTCCGCCAGCTGGCGGAAGTTCTTTGGTTTCGATTGTTTTGTCATACCGGCCATAAGCTGAGTCATACTTGAGTAAGTAGGCCAAGTTCTCAATGTCGCCCAAGTCATTAATTGCTACGATATCTAACTCTTTCTGGTCCAAGGCAAGCTTAAAGAACGCTCTGCCAATCCTTCCGAAGCCATTAATAGCAATTTTTGCTTTTGCCAATTTTATTCAAGAGCGTAGCGATTGATTATAAAATTGAGCATCCCGCTTCAATTTTGCCATCTCAACCACCACTAACTACGCTACAGATTAGATTTATAAAAATATGGCAGTCTGCGCGTCCCGAATAGGGACATCCCTCAATGGGCGAAGCAGACTGCTGCCAGTTACCCGCAAAATTGAGGCTGGATAACCACCTTCTTATTTTATAGTAATTTCGCTACCGGCGCAAAGCTATGCCTGTGTACTTCTAAAAACAAAAATCCCCGCTAGGCGGGGATGTGGAAAACAACTATTAACTAAAATAGATTGAATTTGCCTCTGCTTAACAAGAAAGAACGCACAAAAAAAAGAATTAGATAAGTCGGCATGGCCATAATGAGGCCCCATAACAAAGGGGCTGAGCTATGTTGCCAAAGAGCAAATCCGCCACTTACTATTAACACACCGACGACTGTCGTTAATAGAGGTGCAATGAAAAGACATAAAGCTGCCATTAAAATAGTTCTAAGAAATCCACTCAGCCCCATTGTATTGCCTCCTAAAACTAAGAACAGTAAATCTAGGAATACTCTATATTAGACTTGCAAATATGTCAATATTCTAACCTAAATGACCTTCTGTGTATGTCGCATGGTCCAATCGCCGCCAACTGAGCCTGGTGATATTTAGTGCCATAGCCTTTGTGCTTTTCAAATCCGTAGCCGGGATACTTTTTGGCGTATTTGGCCATCAATTTGTCACGGTACACCTTGGCTATTATTGAAGCACAGGCAATGGCAAATATCTTCCTATCCCCCTTCACAATGGCCATCTGCTCATAATCCAGGCCTTTTATCTTGGTTTTACCATCAACTAAGACAATTGTTTTCAATTCAAAGTTGGGTTTTAGCTTGGTTATTGAATTTTTCATCCCCAGCCTGGCGGCGTTATATATATTTATCTTGTCGATTATCTTGGTAGATATAGTAGAGATAGCATAGACAAGGTCTTTTTCTTTTAGAAGCTCTGCCGAGAACTTCTCTCTCTGACTAGCCGACAAAAGCTTAGACTCTCTCAACCATCGGAACTTTACATGGTTTTTATTATAGAAGTGGTTAGTCACAGCCACCGCACAAACCACCACCGGCCCGGCCAGACAACCCATCCCCACCTCATCCACGCCAAAAATATACCGGTAGCCGGATTTAAATAAGTTGCGTTCTAATGATTTCTTTGGTAATTTCATGTCAGTAATTTAAAAGGAGTAATTATGAGACTTAAATTCTGGAAAGATAGATGTGCTACCTGTAAGAATGGATATACCACAAATTATGATGATATATGCCAAGCATGCAAGGACAGCGGCTGGAAATTAACTTGTAATGATTTAGGAAATCGCATATACGAAAATAACCGTACTGGATATTCAATTTACATACCCAGCCCTTTATTATCTTCGCAACGGCTTTAGCCGTTTTTTATTTGATAAATAGCAATACCTGTTGCCACCGACACGTTTAGTGATTCTTTTTTACCAAACATTTGGATACTCACTACCTTGTCGCAATATTTCAAAATTTTAGGGCTCACGCCATCAACCTCGTTGCCAAGGATCAAAGCCAAGGGAAATTTAGGCTTAAATTTAAAAATATTCTGCGAATCTTTAGTTTGCTCAAGAGCCACAATATTTATTTTCTTGCCGCTCAATTCCTTAACCAGCCTCCATGTTTGCCTGTAATATTCCCAAGAAACATACGTCTCGGCTCCTAAGGAAGCTTTTTCAATTTTGGGATGCGGTGGACAAGGTGTGATGCCGCACAAGTATATCTTAGAAACACCGGCCGCATCAGCCGTACGAAAAATGGAACCTACATTCTCCCTACTACGGATATTGTCGAGGACTAGATAAATATTTTTTTCTTTCATATAAAATGGTATACTTGTTCTAGCTTAAAATTTCAAATTAGCCGATATCGCCTATTATGTATTAAGTATTACGGCTTAAAACCTTAATACGTACTTCTTAATACTTAATACTATCACATGAATAATTACAAATATCTCTACTGGGCAGGGACGGCAACGCTGGTTATGCTGGCTCTCTTCTTGGTAGTTGCCACAAAACATCTTGGCGATACAGCTGCTACTGCCAATACTATCTCCTTTTCAGGCGAGGGCAAGATTTCGGCTAAGCCCGATATTGCCGCAGTCAGCTTCTCTATTGTCACCGAAGCAGCCACTTCAAAAGCGGCCCAAGATGCCAACTCGGTCAAATCAAACAAGGTGACTGATTTTCTTAAAAAACAAGGAGTCGCAGACAAAGATGTTAAGACTTCCGGCTACAATGTGTATCCACAATATAGCAATACATATAAACCCTGCGTTTTAAATTCAAACATGATGGCACCTTCCGGCTCTGGTACGGCTGTCGCTCCTAGCTACCCTTGCTCCACCAACCAGCAACAAATTTCAGGCTATCAGGTTACTCAGTCATTTGAAGTAAAGGTCAGGAATCTGGATAATGTCGGAGTAATTCTTGACGGACTCGTTGCTGCCGGTGCAAATCAGGTCAATAATCTAGGTTTCCAAATAGATAATCCCGAGGCATTAAAAGACCAGGCCAGGGCTCTGGCCATTGCTGATGCAAAGACAAAAGCCAATAACCTGCGAAAGCAACTGGGGATCGGCTTAGGTAAAATTGTAAATTACTCTGAGGGCAACAATTACCCGATATATTTTGCCGCTGATAGTCTGAAATCCGGTGGTGGTGGAGTAGCGCCGGCCCCTTCAATTCCAACGGGAGAAAATGAGATCACGGTAGATGTAAACATTACCTATCAAATCAGGTAGTAGATTTTTCGGTTCCCTAAGGTATTTGCTCTAAAAGAGCATCCGAAAAATTCACTACCTGACAGATAAAATAAAAATTAAAAAACTGCCCTAAAGGGCAGTTTGTCTATTTACTAGCTAACTTATATTTAATATATAGAAATAGGTCCAATTCTTCTTCGGATTTGACTTTTCCTACAAATTTCCAAGACTTCTTTAACCTTCCGGAATACTCGAACAAATTCGCGCCCTCATTATTAGCCGGATTAATTATAACTCGGATCAAAAGCCATGGATTTTTTCTATATTCCCTTGTATATATTCCACTGGGACTATACATCCACCTATCCTGAGGTTTATAAACCACTATAATTGGCAGTTGTTTCTCTGCTTTAATATTTGGTAGATAGTAATCACAAAAAACATACTGAGTGGGTCCAACACTGTTAATATCTTTAACCACTGGTTGAAATGTGCAAAAATCACCACCCATAAATTTCCATTCTTTGGAATTCTGATAGTTAGGCACCTCAGGCTGCTGAGCCTTTACGGTCAACGGAAGAAATACTGATAATAGGCTGATAATAGCTACTTTTTTCACTAAAAATCCTTTTTAAAACAACTTGAACTTTTAAAGAATACCAGGCCGGGGATATTAAATCAAATAGCCTCAACATTTTGTCAAGGCTTAAATAACTAATTTAAAAAGCGCCCATCCGCCAACTGGCGGAGGGTGCTTTTAGTTCTTGGGCAGCTTTGGCCAAAGATTTATAGCCAGGGCCGTACCGCAAATAAGTCCTATAAAAAATAGAATGTACTGGGCACTTCTGATGCCTAGGCCCTCAGAAATAGTTTGACCCATCCAAGAAAAAAGAATAGTAAAGCCGACAGCAAGAATAACACACCCTAAACAACGCAACACATAAATCGTCATGGTGATCTCCCTATTGTTGAAAAAGCTTATTGAACCATAACAAACATTGGCTAATAAATCAAAACTCTTCGACATGCTCAGGATTTCGAAACTAAAAATCCCGCATAACGGGATTTTTAGTTTCTCAACTTTATACAGCTAACCAGTTTACCCTGTGAAATCCGGCAAAGCCGGAAGCGCATAGCGCTTATTTCATAGGGTGAATTCCTTTTGATAGAAATTTTTATTCTAACTATCATAGAATTCCGATTTAGGCTTCGGACCAGCCCCTCTACCGAAGTAGAGAATCGACAACATTTTAATGAAGAGATAGAGGTTGAATGTGAAAAATTATAAATAATTCTTCCCACCTTTCACCTCCCACTTCTAACTCCTTCGCTACGTATTCTACGTAAAGAAATATATTGAACAAAGTTCAATATATTTTCTTCACTCGGGCTGCAAGATTTAAAAAATCTCGCGCTCCTTGTTAGAAAATATAGAAAGGAGGTGATCCAAGACCAGCTTCCGCTAGCCTTGCCTTGTTACGACTTACTCCCTGTTACCGATCCTACCGTGTCCCCACTTGTAAAAATGGATCTTCAGGTATTACCGGCTCCCTTGAGTTGACGGGCAAGTATCTTCTGGGATTTCAGAATTGATGTTCCCATCGTACCTGCGGATTTCCCGCATACGACGAGCTCCTAATGCATCCTTGCTTTAATCTGGCAAAGATTTTTCAGTCCTTGGGTAGTTTTATGTTCACCTTTCTGGAGACGCTCCATAATATCACAAAATATCTGGAAGTCTTTTTTCTTAGAGGCGAACTTCAACTGGTACTTACAAAAAAATGGAATAATTACTTTTTGTAAGTCTCCCCAATTAAATACTTCGTATCGATAGCATTGCTGATGATTCGGCCGTTTATCGCGCTGAAAATATACACTGCCGCATCCAAAGTATTCTTTTAATCGATAGAGAATATCTTTATCTTTCTCTATTAATTTAATATAGAATCTTGGTTCGACATATACTCGACGTTTTGTTTTACCGCCTTTGTCCGGATCACGAACATAAGCAGTAAAGCTGCCTTCACCATCAACAAGACCGATAATATAATCTGGACTTAACATATAAGAGTAGACCCTTCATAAAGCATTACTGCTTGTACTACTATAGTCTAGCTGACTTCTGACGCGGCGTCAAATCCTTATACCGCATCAGATCTCCCTGGGTTAGTTATATTTCATTTCCCTACATCTCTTCGCGTCTTTTTCTTGGATCTTCTCTATGCTCACTGCCAATCATAGATCGATCAGACGTTTTGAATGAAAAGCTATTGTTCGCTTTCAACTCCTTCAACCTAATCCTCGCGGATTAGGCCTAGTTTTCAGCTACGCTCGAATGACGGACATTCGAAGAGCGGATTTTAACCGCTTAGAAATATAACCTGCCAGGCGCTTTTATCGTGAGTGCAAAATTTGAGAACGTATTCACCGCTGCGTTCTGATCAGCGATTACTA
>CAYSDF010000001.1:0-45428 GCA_964429675.1 uncultured Candidatus Saccharibacteria bacterium | reverse complement strand
AGTCTATTATTTGCTTACCTACTACCACTGGTCTACATGCATTATTCTTCTTATCCCTTAAATCTAGGCTTAAACTATCTAGGTCTAACCCCTTATCATTGAGTATTTGAGATATACGATTAACAATGGCTGGCTTTGTTAAGTTTTCACTTGCTATTGCCCTATTGGAGTTATTCTTTGGCCGGGCATAAACTATTTCTGCTGCCTTTGTGGCGTCACCATTGTTCTTAATATATTCTTGGGCGAATCTTTCTTGGCGCAAGGAGAGCCGGCGAGGTTTTTTGATCGGATTCTTTAAAGGCTGGTCTGTAATGACTGATTGATTTTCTTTGGGCGGATTAGTCATCGTTTATTGTGTGCCATGCCCTTTGTCTTTGAAGTTGTTTGGCGAGTTCTTTGTCTGTACGTAAAATTAAATCTTTTGTGATATGTAAGTGACAGACTGAACGATTGGGATTGTAGATGGATAATTTCTTTCCGCAATATTTACAATACCGGTTTGTTTTAAATTTTCTAACCGACAAATTCTGATACCCAAAGGTATCATTAGAGGCATCACTTTCTTTTATGTCTTCCGTCGCTGGATAACGGCGCATTGACCCTCCTCCAGTTTTCATTCTATCATCAACTTAAAATGAGTCAATATTATTTATTAAAATAATGCTTGACAAACGTTAGGCACTGGACTATATTATAGATGTAATCAAACATCAACTTATATGACGGAAAATTTATCAACAGGAAGAAAAACCTATTTAAAGGAGATAAAATGAATAATCTAACCACCGATGAACAATGGGAAGAACTAGAAAAAGGCCGGTCCCGAGTTAATCTAATCGCTTATCTTTGGGCCTCTTTTATTGTCTCTCTTATTTTACTGGCTATTTTGTTTTGCGTGGTACCGGCACACGCTGAGATACCCGATGAAGCAGGTATTCATTGCATTCTCGGGGAAGCGAGAAGCGAAGGATATTTGTCTCTATTGGCCCACGCTGAGGCCATTCGCAACCGTAAAACTCTTAGGGGAGTCTATGGCTGCAACGCTGATTTGTCCAAAGAAATGTCCTACTTAAAACTTAAGGGCATTGATGTTATGGCAAAAAAGGCTTGGGAAATGTCCAAGAGCACGAGCACGGTCAAAGGCGCGGATTCTTGGGGTAGTTTGCTGGTTGATAAATCTTGGATTAAGCAAATGGAACGTATGAAATATACTCGGACTAGCGTAGTAGGACATACTGCATTTTATCGGAAAGCAGGTCAATAATGGACGAACAAAAACCTTTCAACGTCTCTAGCTATATCAAAGAACAATCATTAATTATTTCGTCCGTTTTACCTCACCTGAGCATTAGTAATTTGATAGTCTTATCAAGTTTCTTAGCTACTGCTTTGCGGCAAGTTACCCAAGAAACTACTCGCCGAATCACGAACAACAACGAAGATAAAACATGAAAAATCTACTCACTGAATTAAAGCGCATCACGCATCATTATTACTATTTTAACATCGGTAAAAGCCTTCCGCAAGAACCATATTTCTCATATGTGTATGAAGGCAAGCTCGACGCTATCACCAAGAAACACGGAATGAAAAAAGGCAATAGGAAAAAGTAGGAATAAGGCTTGACAAAGGCTTGGCTCTTTGATAAATTGTGTGCATGAAATTCGGCGGAGAAAAAATGGATAAGAAATATTTGATGCTCGACCTTATCCGTCGGGCTTTTTTATTATCCGCTTGTCGCTAGGTTCTCCGCCCGAGTAAATAGTGAGCCCTATCCCTCACTAGCCTAGCACAGCGGATTTTCCTTCCCTATGCCCTACGCAAATATCATTTTTGTTAAACTCGAAAAACGTCTTTTACATGACTATCGATGGTTCTCCATGAGTGAGGGCGCTCAGTTACTTTATGTCAAATTGATACTAATTGCAGCGGAAACGTACAACAAAATACCCAAAAATCCGTCTCTGCTTCGTCAAATATGCCACTCAAAATACTATCGTCCTACAATCTTCGAATCTTTTTTAGCAGAGGTCAAGTTAGCATTTCCGAAATTTAAAGAAACTGAAGATTACTACTTTTTCGAAGAATTCGAACAAAAAACGAACTTTACGAGAATTTCAGAAAAAGAGGCTATCACAAAAGGAACGCCTTTGGAACGCCAAAGGAACGCCTTTGGAACGCCAAAGTACACTGCAGACAAGAATAAGAGAAGAAAAGAGAAAGAGGGAAGAACGCCTTTCTCTCCACCTACTATCGAAGAAATCAAAGAATATTGCTTATCTCGTAATAACAAAGTAGACCCCACTAAATTCTATAGTTTCTACGAATCTAAGGGTTGGATGGTAGGTAAGAATAAAATGGTATCATGGCGGGCAGCCGTTCACACATGGGAGGGCCGGGATAATGAGCCAACAACCACCAAATTCGATAATTAAACCTACTTATACAGCCTTGGCGGAATTATGTAAGCAAAACATTATCAGCCTCCAAGAAGAAATAGGTTATTTTAAAGGGTTGGCCCAAAAAGAGTATATAAGCGGGGAACCGGGCGTTGAAAAGACGATGGATATTATTACTAATTTATTATTAAAGGTTAGGAAAGAGGAAATCGAGTATGAGAGACTTAGAAAAATTGCCGAAACTGGTCAACTTATCGACCCTCATTGACCCTTATATTGAAGATTTAAGATTAAGGGGCGATAAGCCAGAGCTCAATTTAATCACATTCCCCCGGCTTAACGAAGCCATGTGGGGCCTCAATAAATCCGCCCTTACGATAATCGGGGCCAGGCCTTCACATGGGAAAAGCGATTTTGCTATTCATTGCGCCCTTGATTTAGCCATGCAAGGCAAAACCATTCTATTCTTAAGCCTAGAGATGGAAAGTCTCAAGATATTACGCAGAGTGGTAGCGAATCGACTGAGAATCAATAACGCTGATTTGCGCTCTTCCCGCAGCCATGAATATCTCAATCAAATATCCGCACTCAAAGAAGAATTATTCACTAAAAAGTTTTTAATCAGTGATTGTATCGGTAAAACTTGGAAAGAGGTAGATGATTTATTGACTATCACTAATCAGAAGCAGAGAAATATTGATGCGATCTTTCTGGATTACATACAAAACACTCGGGTATTCGGGGATAACCGGGAGGCTTATAACGAGTATATCCAGCATTTCCGGGAATTAGCTATACGATATAACTTCGCCGGCGTGCTTGTATCGCAAATCAATCGGGAATCTCAGCAAGGCAAAGAAAAACGCCCCTATTTACATCATCTTAAAGGCACAGGATTTCTTGATGAGCATAGTGATTTTGTAATTCTGTTAAATTATCCGCATAAATACGACAAGAGTATTTCTTCCAGTTATTATGAAATATTTTTAGAAAAAAATAAAGAGGGCGGGAATTTGGCTTTGAGAGTTAAATACTCTCCACAATTTTCCTACTTTGAAGAGATGGAAAAAGAAATTAAACCTCCGACGGTGCCACATGAAAAAATTGAAGAAATGTTCGCCGGAAAAACTTATCAGGTGCAGGATTGGGAAGATTGAAATACTTTAAAACATTGCTTGACAAATATCTAACATCTGTTAGGCTCCTTATATAGTGAAGGGAGGTAACAATGGAAGAAAAGAAACTGGATAGTGAGATATTTTTCCGAGAGAGTACAGAAATCAAAGAAAAGTATCAGGAAGAGGCCAAGTCAAAGGGTTGGGGAGAGAATCTCTCCGCATTTATCCGGCATATTGTAAGACGCAATTACAAGAAAGCCATGAACAGAGACGAGGTGTAAAATGAAAAACAGCGAAGTATTGTATTTATTTGCCCAAGCCCATAGGAAGTGCGGGTATCAAGATTATGCGCAGAGTTTAGAAGATATGGCCGCCAAGTACGAAGCCGAAGAGATTCTAAAGGAGAGCGATGAGTCAGATAAAAGCCGAAATGGATAAGAAAGGCCAAATTTGCTATTTCTGTAAACGCTGGTTCCCGTTCAATCAGGTTAGACAGGTGGGAATCATAGAGCACAAGAACGACATTGGGAGTGATTTTATCTGTATAGAGTGTGACGAAGCGGACAGAAGGGATTTTGAATCATGAACATCCAGAAGTTAGTCCAAGAGGCATTAAACAAGAAACAGGAAGACCGCAAATTAAGAACTCGCTCTGGTCTCTGGTCTCCATCTTCCTTTGGTCAATGCTTTCGCCGGCAGTATTGGAATCGCAAGAATGAACCTCCAACGAATCCACCAGATGATAGAACTTTGAGAGTTTTTATGTGCGGGGAAATATTCCATGATTTCATAAAGCAGTATGTTGAAGCCCCTAAAGAAGTGGAGGTCAGGACTGAAGACACGCTTGGTTATGCGGATATTGTCTTGGGGGATGAAATCATTGAAATCAAATCCCAGAACTCAAGAGCATGGTTTCATATGGCAAAGGAAGCAGAAAAGGGAAAAAGTATCTCAGAATCAAAGCCGGAACACGTACTACAGGGGTCTTTTTACGCTATAAATCTTGATAAGCCGTTTCTGCATTTAGTCTATATTGATAAAGACACTCTTTGTATGAGTGAATATCGGCTTGCCATGACTCCCCAGAATAGGGCTAATTTGGCCCTAGAATTGGCCACATTGAACGATTTCTGGAAAAACGGGGAAATACCACCTGCAAGCCCAAGATTGTATTCTGGGGCCAAAGAATGCGAATACTGCCAATTTAAGGACAAATGTTTCACATTGGAGGGAAAAAGTGGAAAATCAGACAAGCCATGACGCCTTACGAGAGTACGAACGGAAATTATCCGGGATAGTGGATTTGCTTTTAGTGGCGATTGACGTACGAACTAAATTCACGAACGAACTGGCCTCAGCGAAGGCACAAGTTGAGAAACTGGAACATCAAAAACGGTTGATAGAGCAGCAGTTGATGAATGAAAAGAAAATTATTGATGCAAGCAGATGAGCTGGCATTGTGAATTCTGTAGGAAGCCAGAAGTCATAAAAAAAGAAACAGAAGAATTTAAATACACAATAGTAGGATGTCCACATTGGGCAATATTAAAACGGGAGGATTTTATGGGAGTCGGTAAAGATTATCAAAAAAGAAACAGTTCGTTTATTAAAATCGAAGATGGAGAGAGTGCGGAAGGAATTTTCGGAGGGATGAAGCCTATCGTTAAAGACGTTTTCGGGCAAGAAAAAGAAGTCATGCGGTATAAGATAGACAATAAAACCTTTGATTCTTCGTCCGGGGCTTTGGCTATTCAGATGGACGAGGTCACCGTCGGAGAGAAAATCAGAATCAGCCGGGAAGGAACCGGGATGGAGACGAAGTACACCGTAGAACGATTGGATAAAGCCACTCAAGAAAACTGGGAAGCGGCGTGAAGAAAGAAAAAACCCTAGCGTGGTACAAACGCAAGTTATGGACGGTGTTCAGTGAATATATCAGAAAAAGAGATAAAGGCGTGTGTTTCACCTGTGGTGCAGAAAATGAAATCCGATTTACTCAATGCGG
This sequence comes from uncultured Candidatus Saccharibacteria bacterium, assembly GCA_964429675.1. Classification (GTDB taxonomy): domain Bacteria; phylum Patescibacteriota; class Minisyncoccia; order 2-02-FULL-40-12; family GWA2-44-9; genus GWA2-44-9. Next base: position 39,906 of record CAYSDF010000001.1, on the reverse strand, counting down.
ACATTACTATCAACGAGCAATCTGTCCTCTGCCGTTATATTTCCACGAACGGAATAATCACTGTCAGTGTTACCGCTGCAACATCTGGCTCCGAGGAAATGTTGCGGTCTACGGTGCGAGAATCCGTGAAGTTTATGGCACAGAAACTCTGGAAGAGCTCCACGCCCTACTTGGGAAAATCGAACAGTGGAAAAAAGAAGACTATCAAGAGCTTATCGAAGAGTACAAAGAAAAAATAGAGGCACTATGAATCTACGTAAAATCTATCAGGGCTCCCGGAAAGAACTTAATGTCTGGTGTGACTCTAAAAACTGGCACTGGAACTCTCATAATTTCTGGCCCTGCACCTGCCGGCTAGAGAAAAGAGAGTTAGTGATATGGCCTGACGGCCTCGACGTCTACGACAAGGACGGGTGCGTGAGTGATTAAAGAAAGAGGATAAACATGGAAGGACAAATCAACGCAAATATTCAGCACATAGGGGATTGTTTACAAAGGTATTCTACGTGGGGAGAAAATCATATTGTGAATATATGCTCTGGGCAAAATTATACTATTCCGTGGGGAATAGATTCTTATGTGACATTGGCATGTGTATTGATGATGATTATATATTTAATTGCTCAGTTAATTAAATTAAGGTGATGAGTCAACCTAACCGTCACAAATCCGTCAGGGGGGATGAATGACAAAGATTCCACTACCAACAAGTGAATGGATATGGGAGAGATATTGCGAACTCTCAGATGAAAATGCAAGAACATTGAGACTATTTCTAGAATTTCTTTTATTAAAGCAGATGATGGGGAATGATAGATAGCCCTGCTCCCCTCGCAAAGATGTGGGTTGGAGGAACAACAAAGAAAAGGAGAGTGGTATGGAAAATAAGACAGAAATAAAGAAGATAGTCTTACAGCTTGGGAAGAAAGAAGTCGAATTGACTGTTGAGGAGTGCAAAAAGTTAAAAGAAGTTCTTAGTGAAATGTTTGGAAAAGAAGTTGTAAGAGAAGTTCATCACGACCATTGGAATCGTTGGTATTGGGATTCCCCAAGAATTTATTGTTCTACAGGTCTACAAGCTACTGCTCAAGATAGTAATAAATTTCTTTGTGGATCAAGCTCTTTCGAATATAAAGCAGATAGTAACAGTCTTTTTTGTTCTATCCAATAATGCCATCGAAAAGATGTGGAAGTTTAGCTGTTCGGCGTGGATGGCAGTAAAAAAATGGATTATGGAGAATCCAACAAAAAACTCCAACTGCTCCACGCCCAGGATTTCGGCAAGGTGCATAACCTAAATGGCTCAAGCGCAGCGTAGAATAAACTCGAGTGAAGTCTCACTGTGGAGATGTCAAAGTGGCTCTTAGGCATAACGTCCGAAAGAGTAGCCGAGCTTATTTCGGAATTGGTCGGGTGGCAGGTTGAAATGGTTATGACCGGCCGGTATGTTCTGCGAGAACAACCCCGGATAGGTGGAACAAAACCAGAGTTAGGTTCTGGACAAAAATCCACATCGCAATATACGGAACCTGAAAGCCCAAGAGCAATAAACGGGGATGGTAGACCTTCCCCCCGACCGATTCTTAACGAGGAAAGGAGTGGAAATGGATGATTCACTTATAAAAGTAGTTGATGACCTAATTGAAAGATTAAAGATTCTAAAAGAATGCTGTGCGGAGAAGGATAAATGTAAGCACGCATGGGCTGGCAGTGATCTTGATTGTAGAATTTTACATTGCATATATTGTGGCAAAGAACATGAAGATAACAAAAATGTTAAAAATCCACTTATATCGGAGAATGAACCGGGGAAGAAGAAGCATATATACGAAATTATAGCACGTTATCTTAACAATTTAGAAAGAGCAGAAAAAGAACATAGACTTTCTGGTGTTTATTCTGAGTATAAATCAAGCCATGCTACAAATGAATTTATAAAGAATATAACACAATACTTTTTAGCCAACTTCCGTTCGATGGTGCCGGAGAATCCGTATGGTTCACTTGATTCAAAGGCTTTTAAATATTACGAGGAATGCCGCACCGAGATTCTAAAAAAGATATTCGAGGAGGCCGACCATGAGCAATGTTAAAACAACAGTAATCAAATTTCCGCTTTGTAGATTACATAATTTTCCCTGCAAAATAGAAGTAACAAGTCTTTTTGTCAGCGGAACACCTTCAGAGTTTGATTTACAGCACAATTTCTTGGTGGATAAGATAGCCAAACTTGTGGCTGATAATAACTCATTAATTAAAGATATACAAATTTCGGAGGTTAGCCATGACGAACGAGCGACTTAAACCGTGTCCACTCTGCGGGTCGAAAGCTGAGCTTAAAAAATGGGAAGGATGGTTTGTCTCTTGTACTAATACTATTCCATGTGGTTGTTTAGCCCAACATGATTTTGATACAAAAGCAGAAGCGATTAAGGCATGGAATACTAGAACCCCCGCCCAGCCGGATTGCGTGGAGTGGCCGGAGAAACATAAGCCGTCTAAATTTCCATATCAAGATAATTTTATTCATCAACAAAATGTTGGATGGAACGCAGCCATAGACGCTTGCAAAAAAGCCTACGCCCACGCCCTGCAAGCACGAGAGGAAGGGGAGAAAAATGTTTAAGCAATTAGGAAAAATAACACAAGCGACACTTGGTTCGGGATACGCAGGAGACGTCGAGGTCTGTAAGTACTGTGAGAAGATTATAAAGAGAGTCCCGAATAATTGAGGAGGACGCATGAGAATTGAAGGATACGCTATTGTTTCCATTAGACAAAACGACGAAGAAAAGACTGCAACCTGTTATCACTTTTATCCAGAAGGTGAATTGCCGCCGGAAATAATTGAATCAGCCAGAATGAAGAAAGCGGTTCTGGTGATTGAGGAGGATGAATAGATGGCCACCGCTCGAGAAAAACTCGACGCCTTATACTACGGTCGCCCAAGATTAATAGACCCGCCTTATGCCGAGCTAACCGACGCCGATAAAAAAAGACTGCTCAAAGATACACTTGAATTAATTGAGATGATGGGTGGCATTCCCTTGAAATGGGTTAATGGTCGATGGGAAACAAATTTTATGGGATTATTTAACGTGGAAATTAGAAAAAGATTTAAGGGAACAGCTCGAGGGGATTAACTTCTGGAGGGATTGGTGAAATGGATTCAATATGGATGGATGTTTTTTTAATTATGATATGTGTTTTATTAACAATGATAGGTTATCGTTTTGAGAACAGGTTAGATAAAATTATTAAACTTTTGGAGAAGAAGAAATGAAAATTCTAAAAATCGAATTATTCATTATGATAATGTTAGCAACCTTCAGACTCTGCGAGAACCTCCCAATGTACGTCTTCACGGATAAGTTTGATGATTCAGGGAAAACTAAACCATGTATTGAGGGGATAAAACGACCAGAAAGAGGAGTAAAATGAAATACTTAATTATAATTCTGGTTTTATTGTTTTGTACAGAAGCACAAGCAATGATAGTACCATTTAATTTTACAGGTGTAGACGCAATCTACGAAAACCCGTGGTTAAATAGCGGAGTAGAAGGCGGGACATGGCATTATTCAGATTGGACTGGGTATGTGAACGGCCCCACGGGGAATGGTACGATAGGATTCGCTAAACAATTTTTGGCTGAGGAGCCTATTTTTATTGATAGGGTACTTGTCGATGTTGAGGCCTTTTCTGACAACCAGTCTGAAGATTTATTTGATTTCAATTTCTTTGTCTACTCAGGAGATGAATTGCCAAAGGCGAACGAAGAGATAACTAAAGCTAATGTGTCTTTTCCAATCACGCCTGACTTAATTACCTATCAAGATGATTTTCCATCCACCAGTATGTGGGTTACGTTACCAGCTGGGAATTATTGGTTGGCCTATGAAAGAGGAGAACATCAAGCCATCGGCAACTTATCGGATTTTAAATATGTAGGACATAACCCGGAACCGGCTACTATAGCGTTGTTAGGAACTGGTCTATTTTTTATGCGGAGAAAATTTGAAAGATAGAGTCTTAACCATTTGTCCTTCTATTCGCCCGAAACGTCTAGAAGAAATGAAGAAAAGCTGGGAAGAAACCCAGACTTGTTCGGATTTAATCGTAGATACCACTCCCGGAACGACCACGGAAATCATCAATAAGGTCTTCCGGGAAAATCCGGACTACGGATGGTACCACATCGCCAATGATGATTTCATTTACCATACAAAAGGATGGGATGAAACTCTTAAAAGTGACGGCATAGCCTATGCCAACGATGGATTCCTAAAAAAAGGATTATGCACAATTTCCGTAATTAATGGGGATTTACCGAGAGCTTTAGGATGGTTGCAGCTTCCGGCGGTAGACTTTCTTTACGGGGATAACGTTTGGATGTGTATCGGTGATAACTTGGGAAAATTGCATTACTTCAAGAATGTGATTATCGAACACAAACATTTTATTAAACAACCATTCACTAACTACGATACAATGATAACTGATAACTCTCTCGCTGATGCTGTGTATCAAAAAACAAATTCCAGAGAACAATTTAAAAAAGACGGTTCAGCTTTTGCCATGTGGATAGGCCTTCAATTTGAAAAAGATTTAAGAAAGATAAAGTATGGTTCGTCGTCCCTGCTCTAAGTGCGGAACAACCGAATATCCTAAATATACCAGACTTAAACTCCGCAGACTAGGGAACCGGACTCCAATGATGGCTAGTTACTGTATCCTCTGCCACAAAGAAGACCAGAAAATCCGGGAAGAACGGAGATATAAAAAGAAGCTCGCCTATAACCGAAATTGGCGTAAAGAGAATAAAGATAAAAAAAATGCCGCTGACCGAAGATGGTACCAGAAGAAGAAAAAGCGTTCCTTTAATCCTACCGCCCTTGTACAGTGGCACGGCACCACTGATGATTTAGGATTTTCTCGAATGACCTACACTCCATTTTTTTTACAATATCACGAAACAAAGGAGAAATAATGAAAAAATGTCTCATCACCGGAATCACGGGGTCAGGCGGAAGTTACTTGGCCGAATACATTCTTGAGAACCATCTCGACTACGAGGTCTGGGGACTTCACCGGTGGCACAGTGCGGGCACGCTGGCGAACATCGAGGCGGTCAAAGATAAAGTCCATATCTTAGAAGCGGACTTACTTGATTTATCTTCAGTGATACGGGCCTTGAAAATCATTGTACCCGATAGAATCTTTCATTTGGCTTCTTTTGCTAACGTCAAGAAATGCTTTGAGACACCTTTAGCCGTCATCAACAACAACATCATCGGAACAGCGAATCTTCTCGAAGCTATTCGAATGGTCTGTCCGGAGACCCTCGTCCAGATGTGTTCCACCTCAGAGGTCTATGGTAATCCGGTGATTCTTCCAATAACCGAAGAGCATCCTTTGAAGCCGGTCAACCCTTATAGCGTGAGTAAATTAGCACAGGAGAGTTTAGCTTATGCGTATCATCAAAGTTGGGGCCTACGTGTTATTACTACAAGGATGTTTGCTTATATTAACCCTCGCCGCCGTGATTTATTCGCTTCGGCGTTCGCTTGGCAGATTGTCCAAATCGAAAGACAGGGGGGAGTCCTCAAACACGGAAATCTTAATTCTATTCGTAACATCATCGATGTTCGTGATGCTATGGCGGCTTACTGGGTTGCTTGCGAAAGATGTGTCATCGGAGAAAACTACAACATCGGGGGAGCAACCATTATGGAAGTCGGAGAATTCCTTGAACTAATAAAATCATTTGCCAAAGTCCCCATTATTTCCACTCAAGATACCACTCTTTTAAGACCGGTCGATGTCACCCGCCAAGTCCCCGATACGACGAAATTCGATACCATTTCAGAATGGAAGCCTAAATATACCATTGAAGAAAGCGTTCAATGGCTTTTAGATACCTACCGAAAGGAGTTAAAATGATAAGTCTGTTTGCCAGTGCAGTCCGTCCGTTCTTATGGGAAAGGTTACTCGATTCACTTAAATTAAATACGATTCCCTATGAAGTCGTATTCTCTGGGTACATTGAACCAGTGGTCATTCAGGAGATTCTCGAAAAGTATCCAATGCTAAAATATATCCAGACTAAGAACATCAAACCGGCTCAGTGTTATGAGATTGCCAGAAGAAAGTGTACTGGGGATATTATCGGTTGGATAAGCGATGACTGTGAGTTTCCGCCAAATGCTCTAGATAAAATATACGAATTTGCCACAAAACAAAACGATACTACTATCCTTGCCATAAAGACCCTTGACCCTCAGTGTAAGAATAACGATTTAAACGACCATCGATTCTTTGCCCGTAACCTCAATACTCCGCAGATGGCTCAAATCGGATTTATGAATCGATTTACTCTTGAGAAAATGCACGGGATTGACAGAAGATATCTTTACGGAAAGTGGGAGTACGATATCTGTATGAGACTTCTAGCAGCGGGAGGCAAAGTCATCAAGTTTGAAGAAGTAGAAATAAAAATCGACCACACCCACAAATCCGGGGAATATACCAACGACTGGTCTGGGGTCAATCAAGACAGTGAAATCTGTGAAAACTCTTGGGTCATCGAAGGGTATAAAGACTTCGAGCGGGGGATATACGTTCTGAATCATCAAGGGACTTTGAATGTCTATTACCCAATCAGTAACCGAGAAGTCACTCTCCAGAGAAGAGATAAGTTCGAACCGTTCGAGGACGAGAACATCACCGAAACAAGCCAGTCAATTAGAGATAGGTGGGAATAATGCTCTCAGTTATCTTACCAACGATTCGCCCCGGATACTTAAAGAACTTTTACGATTCTTTTAAAAAAAGCTACACCGGTGAAATGGAATTAATCACCATCTCTCCGAGTATTGCGTTTATGGACGTAGGGAAACTCATTAAAGATTACGGGACACCTATTCGCTGCCAGCAGTTAGGGCTTATTGAGGCCAGAGGAGAGTATATCCACCGGGCCGTTGATGATGCAACCTATCTTCCCGGAGCTATGGATAGAGCGATGGCGCTCGCCAAAGAAGATACCGTCGTCAACTTAAAATTCATCGAATGGAACTCTTCTATCAACCAGAGTCATCAGGCTTTTCAGAATATGAACGACCCTAATTTCTACAATCTCCGCTATCATAACCAGACCCACGCCCACTACATCCCGCATAACTTCAAGCTGATTAATTTTGGAATTTATCCCACTAAATTGCTTAACGATATCGGGGGCTGGGACTGCCAGTTTGAGACCATCGCTGTCGGAGAACTGGATTTGGGAATACGACTTCAATTCTGGGGAGCAAAGACTATCTTGAGCGACGAAGTTGTTTTGAAGTGTGAGTGGATGCCCGGAGAGAGTGGCGACCATAAACCTATTCACGATGGATTCTTTGTGGATATGGAGATTTACAAAAAAATCTATAACCAACCAAGCTGCGAGGACAGAATTAAAATCCCTCTCGATAACTGGAAAAAATCGCCAGAAAAATGGGCAAGGAGATTCGGTTGATTCGAGAAATCTTTCGTTGTCGTCTGTGCTGTAGTTCAAAACTTAAACCTGTTTTAAATTTAGGCGAAATGGCACTCACTGGATATTTCCCAAAGAAGCCGGATAAGAAATTACTCAAAGCACCGCTGGAATTGGTTCAGTGTAAAAAGTGTGAGTTGGTTCAATTAAGACATAGCGTCACCTCAGATATTCTCTGGGGAGACCATTACGGATACCAATCAAATCTCAATGCCTCTATGGTCAAACATATCGAAGGGATTGTCGCAGAAATCAAGAAACGGGTGAAACTAAACAAAGATGATATCGTTCTAGATATCGGCAGCAACGATGCTACACTTTTAAAATCCTACAAAACTCCCTGCACCAAGATAGGTATTGACCCAATCTCTAAATTCAGTTCTTTTTATGGAGAAGAAATTATCTTCGTCAACGATTTTTTCCCTTCTCTCTATCTTGACAGGATTCTTACGAAACAAGTTAAAGTTATCACTTCGATTGCGATGTTCTATGATGTGGATAGCCCATTTACCTTAGCTTATCGAATACAAGATATGCTGGGAAAAGGCGGTATCTGGGTTACCGAACAAAGCTATCTTCCTAGAATGTTGGAAAATAATTCCTACGATACCATCTGTCACGAACATAAATGCTACTACGATATACCGCAGATGGAATTCATTGCCGAAGCCGCTGAACTGAAAATTATCGATATCAACTATAACGAAATCAATGGAGGAAGTTTCCGTGTCACCTTTCAAAAAATTTGAAACACAAATTAAACAGCATCGGCAAGATATCTGGCGGTTTTTTACACTAGAGGCCAGCTTAAATAAATTGCTAGTTTTGGGTTATGGTGCTTCCACAAAAGGCAATGTACTTCTGCAATACTGCGGATTAACCAGAAAAGAACTGCCTCTTATCGCAGATGTGAATAAAGAAAAGTGGGGCTGTTATACTCCGGGGACAAATATTCTTATCGTCTCTGAAGAAATAGCCCGTTCCATGGAACCAGACTATTTCTTTGTTCTTCCGTGGCATTTCAAGGAACACATTATCAAACGAGAAAAAAAGTTTCTTAAACAGGGAGGTAAATTGGTCTTCCCTTTACCGCATTTTGAAATCATAGGAGGTGATTAGTGGAATTATCAGTCTTAGTCCCCGGGATTCGCCCGGGCAACTGGAAACAGCTTTATGACTCAGTGGCAGAATCTTTTAGCGGAACATGGGAAATAATCTTCTGCGGCCCCTATCCACCGCCCCGTAGTCTGGAAGGAAAGGAAAACGTCAAGTTTATCGAAGACTGGGGAAGTCCTGTCCGGGCCCAGCAAATCGCTTTAACTCATGCGACCGGAGATTACGTAACATGGGCTGCCGATGATGGTATCTTTTTGCCAAAGTCACTTGATATAGCTAAAGAGTTGCTAAAGGATAAAGATTATAAAACCGTTGTTGTGGGTAAGTACTATGAAGGGATTAACTTCCACGAAAACCCGCAAATGGCTGATATTCAGTATTATTATATTTACACTCATGAAGGCAGTAGATGCGAGTTCATCCCACGTGATTGTTTGATGCTAATGGAAGGATTGATTCCACGTCAGTTGTTAATTGAAACTGGGGGTTGGGATGCCAAGTCTTTCGAGGTCTGTCCAATGGCTTATAATGACTTGTCTATCCGCTTCTATAACATGGGAGTCAAGTTCATCCTTCAAGAATCAATGATGTTTAAGTGCGGGCATATGCCCGGTACGACCGGAGACCACGGGCCAATACATAATGCCCAGACCTACCATGATACGTATATTTTCAAGATGATATATAGCTACGCAAAAAGCAAGCAGAGAATCAATCTTGATCTTAATAACTGGAAAGAATGTCCGAGTCGTTGGGAAAGACGCTTCGGAAAGGAGCCCCAGAATGCTTAAAGCCTCACAGATTTCACAAATTATTAACGAAGTATGGGATGGTATCGAAAGAAGTAAAGTCGGGCCTATTATACATAAAGAAAATGGCCAATTTATTATTCACAATGTAGCATTTGATACATATAAAATGGTTTTAGAATCAGTTTTGCCAAAAAACCTCAGTATGAACCAAGATGTGACAGTAGGAGATAAAAATGACCTCAGAAACGCCTAGAAGGCCTCAAATTTCACTCTTTGCCTCCGCAGTCAGACCAAAGCTATGGGAATCGTTCTTCGCCTCTCTCAAGTCAAATGTGAGCGAAATAGAGGTGGTCTTTGCGGGGAATGCTTTTGAAAAAGTTCTTGGCCCTATAGTATTTCAATTTAAAAATGGGCAACCTTTGAAATACATAATAACCGAAAACATAAAACCGGCTCAGTGTTACGAAATCGCCCGTAGGCATTGCACCGGAGCAGTTGTGGTCTGGGTTGCTGACGACTGCGAATTCCCTAACGGTGTCTTGGATAAAGCCTACACTCACTGGAAGTCAAAGAATAACGAAAAACTCATTCTCTCTATTCAGACCAAAGAAAGCGGGTACAATCTCCCTGAAGGACAGTTATTCAATATGAGTCATCACTGTTTTTTTGGATTTCAGCCCGACACCCCTCTCATGGCTCCATTAGGTATGATGAGCAGAGAGTATCTGGATAAATTAGGTGGTATTGACCGAAGATACGTCTGCGGGCAGTACGAGAATGATATCGTGATGAGAGCCTATGCGGATGGAGGGACGGTTGAAATCTTCGGAGGGGGTGATTGTTATATTGACATTGACCATCTTGGAAAATCATTTTTAATCGGAGAAAGCCGGAACCAAAGTGAGTTCTTGCAACGACCATTCGCAAAGGGGTATAATTACGATAGGGGCGTCCTTGAGAAATCATGGACAACCTATGACCCTAAAAAGATTCAGACACTCCTTGCTCAGGGCCCGATTAACCTGTCACGCATGAAGTTTGTCGTAAAACAAAGGAACGATACATTTGAGCCGTTTGAGGATAAGGATTTATTAACTAAAAGTCAAGGTGAAAAAGGTATTTGGGAATAAGGAGGTTAAAAAAATGATGGAAGGATTAGCTTTAATTGCCTTAATTGTTCTAGCTATGGAGTTTTCGAGGAGATGATTTTTTTCAAAGTAGTCAAGGCTTCTCCTGAGGACATTGAGGTAGGAGTTTGTAAATTAGGTTTTATCATTTTGAGAATTGAAATATAACTACTCGGTCTCATGTACTTTACCGCTGTTAAATATCCAACCGCACTCCCAATCGCCGCTGTATGGACTCCTCCCAATGGCAATGCCACAATGCCACCCATAATAGTCCCTGCCCGTTCAAAAGCTATTTTTAAAGGAGCATTATTTCGGAAAGAAGTTGGGTCAGGATTAGAGATTGAATTATAGGCATGATACTTTTCAAGTAAACCTTTAGGATTATATTCATCAACTCCTTTCTGTTTAAAATAAGACCCTATGCCATTGATTGTATTCAGCATATCTGCTCTTTGGGCCGGTTGAAGATGGTTCCAATTCTTTCCCAAATCAGAGGTATTTAAATCCATGATATGCGCCTGAATTTTCCTCATTTTGGCATATTCAACCGTGGCCTGTTTATACAAATCATTATTCTTCCCAATATACTCACTTATCTGCTTACCTATTGATTTAGCAAATCTTTCTTCAGGGGTTGTGTTCCCGGGGTCTCGCCAAGTTTTATCCGAAACCGCATCAAACATCTTCATCTTTAACTCATGAAGAGCGTTAAGATTCAAATTTGTGATATCTCCTTTTGCCCCCAGCTGCTTTCTTACCTGTTCCTGAAGATTTTTTGGTAAATCAGTGATGCTCACTTTACGTAAATTAGGAGTTACATTAGCTTGTTCCTTTGTGCCGGTTAATTCTTCTTGAGTCGTTGTCGGCTGGAAACCCTCCAGCGCACTCAATGTTTTATTAAACCTTGAAACAACGGGTGACGTAGGGTCTCCGTAATTATCCACCTGCTTTTTAATCCCAGTTAAAAACTCGGCAATATCCGCTGGCTTCTGATTATCGTTATTTTTTATCGCTTCATCAAATTGTCCACTGATATTCTTTCTGATATTTAAAATGCCTTCTTGATAGAATTTTTGAGCAATTTGTACCGGGGTAAGTATATCTTGCCCACCATATTGATTATTGACCGGTATCTGCATAGTGCCTACCCGCTCAATTTCCTGCATTCCATTATCTAAAATAACCTTAGTATCGTCTTTAGGAATTTGAAGTCCTTCCCTAAGATATCTCTCCCATTGAACAGGATTCACATTGTTGGCTAAAGTCTTATGAAAATCAAATCTTTCTTCTGGAGTCAAAGCTGCCAAAGCACCCATAAAAACAGCTGACGCATTTCTTTTGTCTTCATTTGGTGCAGTTAAAGCTCCGGCAATACCTCCACCTACTGCAGAACCTAAACTCTCGGCAAACGGAATTCTCTTCGGGATAAATGTAGCACCCATCTTGGCTAAGGCCCCATAAATAAGCCCTTGCGTGACTCCTTGCATAGTCGCATCTACAGGATTATCTCCAGTCAGTGCTGCCTTTGTTCCTGAAAACGCTCCTAAACCCACCGCTCCCCTCACCATCGGAGAACCAACAATCCCACCAGTAATAGCTCTGGCTGCTGTAGGAGCAGCACCTTTAATCAATGACTGCATCCCAGTCATTAAAATATTAGCACCTTTCATAAATGGAGCAGCCATCGCCACCTGTGGAGCCATTTCCCCAGCAAGAGAACTGATGTTCTGCAGTATGCCGTCAGGATTTCCAACCTGTGCATATATTTCATCGGCCTTAGACCCGGTAAGCTGGGCTATCCTTTTGGCAAAAGGTGTTACCTCATACGCACTCTTTCCGAATTGAGCAATATTATTCATCACTTGGTCACCAAAACTTTGTGCCGGAGCTTTGGGTTGATTCTGTCCTTCAGGAGACATCTTATCTAAAGTATTGTTGACATCCTGAGAATTAATCTGCTCAAAATTATTCTGAGGATTATCCGTTTCTACCTGATATGTTCCCTTATCGGTTGTGATTTGATAAGTGCCCATTATTTAATTTTTATGACCTTTTTAATTGTCTCACCATTATACTGTTCGCCAACCTTAAAAGGACTGTTATTATTGGCTGGCTTAGGAGGGTTATTGAGTAAATTCTGCATATTCAAAATATGAGTCTGATTCTGTTTCATTTTTTGAATAATGAGAGTCGAAAGATTTTTCATCTCACCTGTTTGATTCCCAAACATTTTCCCAAACTGCGAACGTCCTTCTTGGAGCGTCTTATACTGTTCCTGCATCTTAGCTATCTCTTCGTTATTTCTCTGCCATGCTTCATTGGAAGTCTGTATCATCGCTGAATAAGTCTGCCTGTCAAGGTCGAGGATATCTTTAGGCTGGATAGGTGCTTCCCCAGTCATTAATTGATTTAATACTTTTGTCTGAGCTTTTGTCTGCTCAATCCCAGCGACTTCGTTAGGTTGTATCGGTTGCTGTCCGGCAATCGTTTGAGCTTTCCCGATAGTATTTAACTGGGACTGCTGAAAATCAGGGCCAAGACCTACGATATTCTTCAGAATAGCCATTGCCGGATTCGTTGTGGGCTTGGAAATCTGTGCGGCCTGTTGTCCTAATATATCCGCCTGATTCAATCCTGCCTGTTGAACAATATGGTCAGAAGGAACCTCCTGTTGCAAAGCATCAATCGCATGTTGTTCTCCAGCTTTCTTCAAACCTTTAGCTACTCCCTCCTGATAAGGATTCAATGTGGTCTTTTGTATCTGGGCTAACCCGCTAACTAATTGAGTAAGTACCTGTATTGGGTCAGTCTGCTGAGCAGGTTGAGAATTTTGACTAGGCGAAGGAGAGGAATCCTTCTTCATTAATTGTGGCATTTTTAACTCCTAACCTTTCTTCCATATTTGTCCAAAACTTCCAGCAGTTTGTCCAAGTGTAGTTTGGAATGATTTCAAAAATGGATTCATTCCTACCGTAGTCTGGCTGCCGCTGCCGCTTTGGCTCATTGTCCTTAATCCAGCCAAAGAACCACCCAACTGTGCAGTTGTATTAAGTATCGGCTGCTGCACCTGTGCCTGTCCTCCCACCGCCAGATTCAATAGCTGCTGAAGATTCTGTAAGTTAAACTGGGCCGCCTGATTCCGGATATCCGCTGACGTTCTGCCCGCTATCTGCGCCGCTACCCCGCTATCCAGTATTCCTGATTTCTGAAACTGAGGCGTGATATCGGCTATTGCTTGCTTCGATATCCCGCTGATAGTATTCTCATCGATACCTCCGGGGAGATTGTTTAAGTAGCCGGGCAGAGACCTTCCCTGCAGAAGATTATTCACCAAATCTCCTGCATTTTGATTGAGCTGTCTTTGCATCGGGTCAAAAGCCTGTGCCTGTTGCAGCTGAAAGTTTATCAGCTGTCGCTCTTCCGGACTCGCTGTATACTGAGTCTGTGTCTGTTGCGAAGTTTTATTTTTTGTACGGTCACCACCCACTTAAATCACCTCCCTATTTTTAAATACCTTGATTGGTTTGGTCTGCTTCCTCAAAGCGTGTTCCGCAAAAAATAGACAGTTGGAATTTCTTTTAATAAACTCTTTAAACAATTCTTTAAAAACAAACCCTCGTCTATAATCAGGATGTATCCATCCGTTAAAAGCAACTCCCATCTTCCCCGAGTGCGTATCTATCTGATAGAATTCCACATATCCCAATACTTCTTTTTCTTTTGAAAGACAAGTAATAATTTCCCCCTTGTCAATGACCTCCATAAAATATTCTCTCGAATCTTCAGGAGAGAGTTTATTCGTGTGCCATTCTTCTTGCTTTTGGTAAATCTCGACTAATTGGTCTACGGTACTCATAATCCGCTCAACTCCTGTGGTTGGGAAGGATTCGTCACTAATATCTTAAAATTCTTCACCTTCACCGTATCTCCTCCCACTGTCTTTGCATATACCTGAAACTTATCTCCATAAACAGCGGTAATCCCGGTGTCAGTATACGTCACATAGGTGTTGCTCGAATTCGTATTGAGCGTCCCTACGGCGATATCATTGATGTATAATTGAGCCTGTCCATTCGAACTGGCTACGTTATTCATGTCATAGGAGGTACTCACTGTTCCTGAACGTGGCAATGGAGAGATTTCTTTCATCTTCGTTAGATTCGTATCTCCGCTATGTGTTCTTTCGGTCGAAGCATTGACTTCCGATAACGTCCCGGCACTATAAAGTAGTGGAGCTGTCCAATTTGGATTCGCTGCTTGCCCTTGAGTAGTCAGTAACCACCCAGCGGTTCCCCCTACCAACTTAACTATCGAGGTTCCGTTATCATAAAGTATACTTCCCTGACTACTGGTACCTGAAGTCAACGTCGCTATAAAACAACTCGTAAAGGCCCCCGTATTCGAAGCTACACTTCCGATGGGGCCCGGTGAGGTAAGAACCAGTTTTGACGCTACAATAGCTGCATTGGTAGCGACATCAGCATTGACGATACTGGTCGCCAGATTCAGTTTAGAATAAGCTATCGCTGCGGAAGCCGCCACATTGGAATTAGTAATATTCCCATTGTAGTCGGCGTACAATGTATCGAAATTAGAATTGTGTTCTGCAGCGATAATGGTCGCCCCCGCCGAGAACGTAGATGGTTTGACTACGACACTCATCTTAGAAATCCTATGTAAAGTTGCAGTGTTCCTGTCGGAGAACCTACTTTAGTCCACGTCACACTTCCTCCTCCGGCATTAAAAGAATTAAACAATCCTTTATACTCTGTCGTCCCGCTAGCGGCAATCGCCCGAATAGAGAAACTAGAATCCGCTAAACTCCTCGCCGTTCCCGCTGTCGCAATACAAAAATGCCTCGAGCCGTCATCCATCCCCCATGAGGTCTGATTCGAATCGTTAACCACCGCCAGTATCAATGCGCTCCGGGGAGTAAAAGAAGTCCCAGAGAGAAGAATGGCCTGTGTCCCTGACGCTGTAGTCATATTACGTGTCGCTGAAGCCACCTGAAGAAGAGCCGGGAGGTTCCCTATAGGAATGATACCAGCTCCGGAAGGGATGTTCGCTAAAAGAGTCAAAGCATCCCCTGCGACTTTCGATGATGTTGTTATCTGGGCAAGTTTACTGTCCGAAATAGCCGCAGTTCCCGAAATATTAGCATTCGTGATATTTCCGTTATAATCGTTGTAAATCGTATCAGCATTGGAATTGTGTTCTGAAGCGACGATCGAAGAGCCGACAGTAAACGTATATGGTTTCGTAATCAGCATGCTATTCTACTTTAGGCTCCAGTGCTTCTTCCATTGCCCTCAAAACATCGCTTTGATGTTTCTCAATGACATGCTTATCAGCGTTCTCACTGTGTAACAAAAGGCTTTTCTTCCCGTAAACTTCCATATGCGCCTTGGCACGCTCAGGTGTCCACTCAGGTTTGTTTTCGTCAGCTACCATCGTATCTACTTCCAACTGCCATCCGGCTATCACCGCTTCCATTATCTGCTCTTGAAGTTTTTTATCAGTGAAATCTTTTTCTCTCTTACACGTCCTGCAAATACAGACCCTCATCCGTGACCCGTCATTTAAAAGAAAATCAGTCTCTTCTTTTTCTGGGAGAAACATTTTAATGACTTTTCCCTCTGCCACCCGTTCTACTATCAGATTCCTGTGACAAACCACACAGTGACCATACTTATCGATATTATCCACTGGTACCTCCACGCTCTAACAAAAATACCATAAAATTCGCCGCTCCTACATCAGCTTTAAAATAAGCCGTTCCACTTGTCCACGTCGTATTGATTCCACTTCCAAAAGGATTGGCGTAAAGACTTCCTGCTTTATCCTGCCATACCACAATGTACCCCATCGGTTGAGAGTTTAATGTGTGGTGATAGCCTAACTCTGTATTAGTCGTTCCCGAGGTAAGAACCTGTAACCAAACACCTCCCAGATTCTCCCCTAAACTCCCGCTAGTACCGCTCCCGAATCTTAATCTCCCGGATAATGCCTGAAAGATACGGATTAAATCCCGGTCGACATCGGATTGATTCCCCTCCTTCTCTCCGTACTTATGCTTACTGAAATAATTTGAACTTTTTCCAACATACATTAAACACTGGTCTCTAAGTGAGGCAGATACCCTACCCCGTCAATTTGAAAAGTCTCTCCGATGGTATTGTTCTTAAACCCGAACCTGACCACCCGGCCCCTGCCGTCCAAGTCACGTCTCTGCTGAAGCCCTCCGGCCCCGGCATAGACATCTCTGTCCCAGATAGCCGAACCATACACCGCAGTCCCGGTCGCTAAAGAAAAAGTCTGGCTATAAGTATCGGAACTCTCGAAATCATAAGAGTAAACAAACGTCAGTATGGAATTCGAGGTCTGGTAATAAATCACCACATTAGGGACACCTTTTTGGTCAACGATATCATCATAATGCTTCCAGTTCGTATAATAATAACCGTTGATTGCGGTCTGTACATTCAAGGGGTAATCGTCAGTCCCGGTGTCCATGCGATAAACAAACCCGGCGTAATCTCCGAAATAGATTCTCTCATCAGTTGCCGAATTCCAGATGGTCGCCATTGAGGCTGCCGCTATACCGGTGTAAATACTGAATGCGTTCAACTGCCAGTCCCAAACTACCACCACGTCATTATTCGTCTGTCCATTCGAAGGCATGGCACAGAAATACCTGTTCTTAGCTTTCTGGCGCATCGAAACACACTGACTGAATCGTGTGGAATTGTATCCTGAGAGCGTTGTCTGAATATTAAGACTGATTTTATACGAATTGTTCCCGTCGTAATAATAGAACCCGTCCGCTGAAAGAAATACCAATCCGTTCTCGACTTCCTGCACACTAAACGGAGCAATACATCCCACCGGAGAATTCGACTTCTGGACAATAAAAGGAATATCATTATCCCCGGTAAAAAAGACATTGTAAATGGCCCGCTCTTTGAAGACTACCAGTCTGTCTCCCAAGACCACCATGCGGATAATCTGCTGGCCGTCGTCTTTACTGACCTCAATAAACGAAGTTGCTAACCATGTTGAAGTGTCTTTAATGTTAGACCAGTAAAACCTTGACTTAAACGTCGTTGCATTGACGACCACATTCCCCAAGAAAAGATAGTTGTTAAACTGAACCACATTCTTTGCCTTTGTCAGCCCGGAGGGTACCGACATTACCGCACCGTTCCCGCTTCCTGTCCATTTAAAAGGCACATCGGTGTTGTTAGTAATATAGACTTCATTTAAGAAAGTCTCAAAGTCACAAAAGTTATCAGCGGTGATAGATAAAGACCCAGTGATATCATCCCACGTCCCATCCAAAGAGTCCTGCTTCCAGAGTTTCCCGTCTCCAACATTGATTATAAACGACGCATATGCCCCGGCAGAGACAAACTCATACCAGTAGAGACCATCTGAATTAGGAGAGTTCGTAATGGCTGAAGTATTTAGAGTCGTATATCCGTTCCTTTTGAGAATTGACCCGAATTTATTAAAGTCGATATTGCGTAAGTCGGAACTTTCGTTATTGGAAACAGAGAGAGGGCCGGAGGTGGTGTTTAACCCACCATTGAAATTGATATCCGCTATCGCCTGCGAAGGTGTAGTGAAATCATTTCCAGCCATACATGCTTCCTATTTGTTGTGGATACACATCTCCCCGGATAATATTCCCGCTGGGATATGGTCTTTGCAGATTCGGTTTCCAGTCAAGTTTGTCCACATTGGTCTTCTTGAGTGAGTTAATCTCGTCACGATACATGTCATAAAACATCTTCATCTCTTTTTGATTCTGCTCACCCTTCATTTTAGCCGTGGATAAAAGAATAATCGCCTCACTGAATTCTTCGCCTATCTCTGGAACATCTCCGCCATTAACTAATTGATAAGGGAGTTTGTAATAAAGCACGTTGATAGGAAATACCTGATTAGGTAAAGGATACAGCTGAATTTTGGTATATAACGGCCCGGTGGTTGTCTTTCCTACCGGAAGTACCGCTATCGTGGCATTACCGCTATTGGCGGTACAGGTTATCCTTCCGGTGGTCTCTTGACTGCGCACGATTCTTTCAACTGAAGAAAACGTTTTGGTACCATTGACAGCAATCGTACCATCACTAGCATTCGTATTAATTATTTCATAATCCGGGTATCCTGAAACCACCCCAAAGACCGTAATAGACTTTGAAGTATCAGCCGTGGAAGACGAAGAGACACTGATAACCGAAGGAGCCAGTAATTCCTCGACATTGGTATTCATTCCCCACATTCGATAATGCGTTGGGATGTTTTCCATCGTATCTATGGGAGTCGAATCAAAGAACGACATTGTGGGGATGTACTTCAGTGTTATCGGATACCCGTATCCCCTGTGCCACAGAAGACAGCTGTGTCCTACTTGAATGGGGAGGACGTATTCCTCCTGCCCAAGTATCGAATACGTCCCGGTTGAAGTGGTAGTCCCATCACAGACTTGGTCGAGAGTAAACGTGGTCTCTCCTGTGATGGTGGCTATTTTGAAGAACTTGCTGCTGTTGGAAAATTTCGTATATCTTTTGACCTTGACATCATCAGTCAAAAACGTCGCTCCGGTCACGGTGACATTCTTGGAGTTATTCGTCAAAGCCACCGCTCCAGTGCCGGTATTGTATTTCGCTACCGTATCAAAACTGGTCTCTCTACGCAGAGACCGCCAACAAGCCTCTCTGGCGATTCTCCACAGAGACGTATTGATGGTGTTCTCTATCCCGGTGTCGAACTGAGTCCCGCCTTGATTCTTGGTCGCCCTACGCTTGACCTCTGATTTTAAGTCCGAGAAAGTAAAAGCCATTATTTTACCTTCTCGATTTTAGCGTCTAAGACCTTCTGCATATACTGAGTGGACATACAGACATCGTGTCCGTTATAATAAATGTCCTTTTCCTGAATAAGATAGAATTTCTGACTAGCCCCGCAGCTTGTTAATAAAAGCATTAAGCTGACTAGCATCACCGGACTTAATGACCTCTTTAGCCTCTTCATGTAAAGCCTCTTTCCTTGTTTTTGAATCCGAATCCTTCTCAAACTTGTTTTTAATGAGAAGATAGATTATTTGAATGATTCCTGAGATAACGGCCCACATCAGGTCTTGTTCCCGATTGCTGAGCGTACCGCACCTAAGCCCAGTGCCGCTAAAGATGTCCAGACCCACTCCGGAACAACAAACGTGGGATGAAGAGCCATCCAAAAAGAAAGCCCGCCGATTAAGATTGCCACGATATAACTTTTCTTCCCATCTAACAGCTTCTCGATTTGACTTAACATAGTTCCTCCTATGTCCCGATTAATAATAAAAACATTGCTTTTTGTACATTATATTACTATAATTCCAATTATGGAAAATTGGAAGCCAATAAAAGGTTATGAAAATTTTTATTCTATTTCCGATATGGGAAATGTTAGAAGAGACGTTAATGGAACTGGTCTTTGCAAAAAAAACAGAATACTCAAACCGGGATTGAAAACAGGATATTATTTTGTTGTTTTGAGCAAAAATGGTTTTCAAAAATGCTTTAGAATAGCGCACCTTGTTATAGAACATTTTCTTGGGCCTAGACCAAAAACATTTGACATAAACCATAGAAACGGGATAAAAACCGATAATAAAATTAACAATTTGGAATATGTTTCTAGGTCTGAAAATATAAGACATGCTTTTAAAAATGGTCTTTGTCCGAAAAGAACTAAGCTCACACAAACAAAAATTAAAGAAATTCGTAATTGTCTGAAAAATGGAATGGAACAAAAAGTAATCGCTAAAAAGTATAATTGTAGTCAACCAACTATATCTTGTATAAATAGAAATACAATATGGAGTTATGTTTAAAATCATTTTAAAATAAGCAACATCGGCAAAGTGGCTATAATTAAGGCCCCACGCCCCGCTTCTTCCCAAACCGCATTTCCTATGGTTTGAGACCAAATCATCGTTCCTAGGCCTAATGTGAGCGTCCTGAGACCAAATCCGGGCCACAATCCCAAAGCCCACACCGTAGGTAACATCGAAATCGAATAAGCCAGTCCACAGACCAGCCAGTTATACCACTGAGCATCTGTATCCTTTTCTTTAAAATAGGTAGTTAATGCCCCGAAAAGAAGTCCAAAAGAAAAGAGTAGCGTCCAGTGCTTTAACCCTAAAATACACATTGTTAAAACCATGCACATAGGGACACCGAAGTCTCTGGCTTTAGTATTCGCCTTTCCGCTTCCGCCAAGCCGGTACAGAAATCCACTGAGGCTACACAGTATCAAAATCAAGAATATTCTCATTGTCCCATTCCATCCCGCAGTTCTCGCACTTATAGATTTTGTTCTGATTGATTAACTTTATCTGGTGCCGATGACACTGGGGACACTTAATCGCTTTTGATAAATCCAGTTTGATTTTATCCATAGTCTTATTTTTTTAAAGCAATCCACAGGTTTAAAATGAATTGTAAACATACGAAAATTCCAAATACGATATACTGATTTCTTTCTATCCGTCCCATCCTGACAGAATGGGCAATAAAACTATTCTCATCTTTAGCGACATGAATATCGAACTTTTCTTCGTGCTTTGAAAAACTTGCCAGATGGTTCTTTAAATTGGTATCTATCCTCGTTAAAACTTCCAGATTCTCTATATGCTTACGCTCTAGGAAACTCTTTGCGTCATCACTCAAAGGTGTCATTATGGCCCTACTTTCACGAATCCCGAGAAGTTGACTGTGCCACTTATTGTTTCATTCGCCGCTGTGGTCGGACTAACAGGAAGCGCACAGGAGTTATTAAGCTGACTCCAGACCTGATTTGAACAGTTGTAACTACAAGAGCCTGTATAACCAGTCGAACACGTTCCCGCTGAAACTCCATCCGCTGTCAAAGGCAAGTCGCAGTTATTGATGGTCTGCGCATTACAAGAAGGTACCTGAGTAATCGTACAGGAGTTGGAAACGAAATTCCAAACCCCGGTTGCACAGGAATACGTACATGTCCCAGAATACCCGGCTGAGCAACTACCCGCTGAACTGCCACTGTTGGTTAAAGGTAAAACACAGTTGCCGATGGTTGTAGCACTACAAGAAGGCGGAGGGGTATTGATAGTACAGCTGTTGTTAATGCTGCTCCAGACCCCGCCAGCGCAGGAATAAGTGCATGTCCCGGTGTACCCGCTATGGCAGGTTCCACTTGTCCCTCCGCTGGATACTGCACTCAAATCGCAATTACTTATGACCGTAGCCGTACATCCAACTGGGGTACCGCCGAATTCAACTGCGCCTATATCCCACGAAGCTCCACGAGGAGAGCCATTGATATCCGCACTACCGCCAGTCAGTGTTATTGTCGTATCTGCCCGATTAATCAGGTTGCTTGAATTTGCTGTAGGGTAAAAGTTGGGAATATAATCGGCCCCAGAGAAATAAGCCTGATAAGCGTTCTGAATAGGCCCGACTAAATTTGGATTGGTGATGGCGCTGCCGGAACCGGAACAATTAGTAGCATCGGATTTTCCGTTATAACAAACATTGTTCCTTTGAGTGACGACAGGTAAACTACCCAAAGAACATTCTGCATAATAGGCTATAGATTGGTCAGCTCCAGCCTCATTATGGTCAGCCCCGCCATAGAAGACATTGTTTATATAAGTTACCGCCGAACCAGTCCCGCAGTCACCACCATTATTGTTAAGCGCACTAATAATGGTGTCTCCGTTCCCGGTCAAAGTAGAATTGTAAACATTTAGAACTCTATTTGTTTGAGCATACATATTGACATCAGTAGGTTGCGTTGGCCGACAAAAGTCTTCATTAAGACAATCTGCACTGCAATTTGTAAAATTCTCATTAGCTTGACACTGTCCATCATGGTTACAATTAGACCCTGACCGCCCCGGAGCATTAATATCTCCAAAGGCATAAGGATTGGTATACCACCAACCGCAATTCCCCAAAAGCATGGAATTTTCAATTTGAGAAAACGGCATAAGTGACTTATAACAAGCCCCTACATTGCCTTGGCATTTAAGCCGGCGGATATATGCTGTACCATTGTTGCTGTATGTAATATCAATACCGTCAGACATATTAAAAGAAATATCGCAATTATCAAAGTTCCAGTTCCCAGAGTCGCCATCAAAAGCGATGCCGTCACCATACCCACCTTGCTTTTGACCAAAACAATCATGGGGAGTGTTCGCTGCTGCACCTCCCGGTGTAGCTAAATATCTTTCACCGCATCCTATATAACGTAACTGAACCCGAGTCCAATTAACGGTACCAGTATATGGGGTGCCGTCATGGGAAAGTGGCCCATCATCAGCTTCCCACCCAGACATAGCACAGCCTTCCATTCTTACATCAGTCACATTCGTTGTTCCGCTTAACCCAAATGCTTTCACACACCTATCTCCAAGACCGTGAATATAAAGATGGTCAAGGGTAACTCCACCGGCATAACTAATTAATAAACCAGTTTGGGCCAGCAAACTTACCTCTACGTTAGAACTGACTTTAATCAAATCTTGGGTAGGGTCATTGTCTATTCTTCCGACACCATTCGTCCTACGATAAACACTTCCGCTGTGGTCTGTAATCTCAAGGCATTTTAAAGTCGTATCACTGCCAATATTTAAAACCTGACTTACGTTCATCCCTCCCCAAATTTGGGCCATATTATTTGGATATCCGGGGCATCCGGTATCATACCCTCTGCCATAAATTTTCGTTGGATTAGCTGGTGTTCCATTGGGAATCTTTTCCAATCGACAATTTTCCGGGAAAGCCGCATTACAAGAAGCCCAGATATTTGTGGAATCATATCCAACTCTGAAGGCTCCGGGTGAGGCCACGGAATTCCCTACAATGACCGTATCTCCAGATACAATTCGAGTCGTCCCTATCAAAGTGGTGTTGTCAGAATAATGCCTCAAAAGATAAACCCAGCTATTCACAGCACAGTTGGGCCCGTTACTACCAGTAAAGGCTGCATCTGTTTGACCATTACAGGTCGTTGATGTTGTACCATAAGCTCCGCCGTCGGTCCTCAGGTACCATGTGCTCGCCCAAGAAGGAGTTGTTATCATCAATAAAACGATTGTAAGGAATATTTTTTTTAGTTGCATGTGCATGTCGAAGTCCCGATAGTCCCTGCTCCGCAAGTTCCCAGATTCCCGTCTGATTTTATACATACCACTTTTCCTGTCCCGTCAGAACTGACCGCTTGCATAGAAACTTCTCCTGCAGCCGAAATCACAAAAGAACTAGAGGCTGCTCCCACATTTATTTTAAACGGAGTCTTATTGCTGACCCGGTCATAAATATCAAACCTCGAGCTGCTTTGCTGGTCTGCCGCTAAATCCCATTGCCCTGCGCCATTGGCGGTATCCAACTCGAAATCCGCATTCCCGCCATTTACCCCAGAATTCCCTTTTAACAAAAATCCGTAATTAGAACCAGTGGGAATAGCTATTTCCAGAGCAGCTGTCGGATTAGTCGAGCCGATTCCAACATCACCGATGGTATTAACAGTCATTCTGTCGTTGTCCCCAGACCCGAAAGTCAAGTTGCCATTGGCTGCTGCCGTCGAATAAACATAGACAGTCCCGTCACCAAAATTAACTCCATTACTTGCTCCGGAAGAAATTATAGTCCCAGCCACATCCAATTTCTCGATTGGATTCGTTGAACCAATCCCCACTAGTCCTGTGCTTTTTACGGTCATATGCGTCGTTGTCCCTCCATCACCGCTTATAGCTAGATTCGCCCCTCCTGAGACAGTCCCCGCACCAGACGTCCCGAAATACGCCGTACCCGCAACGTCAAGTTTTCCTCTTGGCACTGTAGTCCCAATCCCCATCTGCCCAGAATCATCGAATCTCAATTTCTCTGATAAAGCTGAATCCGTGATTACCATAGAATTCGTAGCGGAAGTCGTTCCTAACCCCACTAAAGTCAGTCTCGGAGTAGAAGTCGTTGTTCCTAACCCCACAGTATCCGTTGAGGTATTTAAACGGATGATTGTTCCATCATCAACAAACCCGCTAGTCACGGCTCCTAAAGTCTCAATCTTGTCCCTTACTGCATCCTTTGTGGGGACTGTTAAATCACCATCCCATCCAGAAGCATCATATACTTCAGTTGGCACGGTCACATCACCCGTATATGTAGCCGCTACACCGTAGATCGTCCCATCAACCTCCAAGTCTCCTTCCACATAAAGTTCTCCGGGATTACCTGCATTCGTATCTGTCCCTGCGCCTGTCCAGATTCTAACTTCAGCTCCTCTAACATCCAGAGCTCCGCTCGGTGCCGTTGTACCTATCCCAACATGCCCATCTTGCGAAACAATAACAGGGGTGGTATCACTGCCTTGGTCATCTATTCTGAAAAGGTCAATAGGGTCTGTATTGTAAATATGTACATAAGCCTGAGGTGTCGAAGTCCCAATCCCGATGTAATCTGTGGGAGTATTTAAGAGACTATACGTGCTAGACCTAGACCAACCTGAGAGTTTAGAAATATCCCCTACTTGGCATTTCCTATCCGTTGCTCCGCCATCGGCACAGTAAGTAATGTCGTCATTCGTCGGAGTGATTTGACTTAAGTCGATGATTCTCGTTACCGCCCAACATACCGTTGGAATCAAAAGCATTGAAATAATCCAGAATATTTTTTTTATCATACGCCTCCTAAAGCATCTCCAGCCACACCACCCAACGCATCACCGCCTATTCCTCCTAACGCCCCAGCATCTCCTCCTCCACCACCGACTGCATTAGCTCCTCCGCCTACACCCATCAGTAAAAGATAAAATCCGGTTGTTCCACCTAACCCACCGCTTCCAGAACTCGATAAATCAAAGACATTCCCAACCCCATGAAATATATTAAAAAAAGTAGCTTGATAAAGTGTTGAAGAAAAATCCCACATTTTAAGTTTGAGTTACGAATTTGATTATCCTCGTATCTCCTCCAGAAGCGGTAAACTTTAACATAATGTCCTTAGCATTCAATTCATTTGCCGTCAGATTCACTTTGTAGACTCCGCTGGCTAACTCCGCCACGGAATTCGTCAAGGCCCCAAAGGTACCTCCGTCCTTTGAAATCGTCCCAGATACCGTCAACCCAGTTTTAAGACTAATGTGGTCACTGGAATCTATCATCGGAAAAGTGAAATTATCGTAAGCGGCATTTTTCTTTATCTGCACCGTAGGAGAAGTTCCGTTTGTATAAACCAAATCTACCTTTGGCGTTCCAGCAACGTTAGTAGAAGTTGTCCCAGAGGCATACTGAACGACATTAACCCCAAGTTGAGCAAGAGAAGTATTGAGGGCCACTCCTCCGATATCTACGAAATCCACTTTAGGAATTCCGGCGATATTGGTAGAGGCTGTACCTGAAGCATACTGAATAACATTGACTCCTACTTGGGCAATACTCGTAGAAAGAGCCGCCCCACCGATATCCACAATATCTACCTTTGGAACCCCGGCAATATTCGGAGCCGATACGGCACTGTTGTTCCAGTTGACAACATTGACACCAAGCTGTGCCGTTGTCGCTGAAACCGCCACACCACTGACGTCGACAATATCTACTTTCGGGATACCAGCCACATTCGTCGAAGCTGTCCCGCTGACATACTGAATAACATTAGCCGCAATCAATCCCTGTGGGTCAAAGGCGACGACTTGGTCTACGAAATCCGTATCATCCGCACCGGAGGCGGTGATATAAAAAGCCAAGTCTCCGAGAGTCCCTGTATCCGCCGCCGTTAAGGTCACGCTGTACCAGCCGTTCGCTATCTCTGCGACCGAACCCGCTGCTGCGCCAAACCCAGCTCCATTCTTTGAGATATTCACCGTACATGTGAGACTTGTTTTCTTTGAGATATGGTCTGAAGAATCTATCATTTTAAAAGAACGAACTCTGACTGTGCTTTGTTTTAAGAGAGCCATTTAGTTCCACTCCTGAGATTGTCTTGTCCCGGTTCTGGTTCCTATGGAAGATAAAGTCTTCCTGAATATCCCTAAATTCCTGAATTGTGTAAGATAATTACTGTAAAACATTGAATATGGATTAACGTATAAACTGTATATTTCCTGTGCGCTAAGAACACGGTTCCAAATCATCACATTATCTATTGACCCATCCACTCCTCTACCCAAATCACCACGATTACCAATATGATTCAGCCCTCCTGAAAAATTCCCCTGACCAGAACCGTCGAACCTGCCGACATAAGTGCTTTCTAAACCATTGTAATAAAGCCTAATCCCATTCCCGGCTGTACCTCCATCCCATGTCCCTAGTAAATGCTGCCATACTCCAAAAACAATACATCCATTCGTTTCCGAGGCAGTAGTTGCGGTACCATCGATGCTCAAGCTGAATGTATTCGCCACGCCATCACTCTCAAATTGAAAATGAAATCCGAGCGAACTTGAAGTGCCTTGTTTAAAAAAGATTCTTGCTAACCCGCCACCGCCTTTACTATTAGGATAAACCCAAGTACTAATCGTCATCGGAGAAGAGAGCTTAACCACATCCCTTGTTCCACAGGAAATAAAATTAGTGCTGTTTTGAATCCTTACACATTCTCCGAATTTACCATTATTATTCCACCCTGAATTCCCAGCAAAGTTGGTAAATTTCCCATTACTGGCAGGATTAATCAAGTCCTTAATAGTATTCCCTGCGCCTTCATTCATCAACCAGCACGCATTTAGCCCTTTAGATAAAGAATGCCCGTAATCAATAATCGCTCCTACAGGAGGCTTGTTTTTAAAATAATTAGTCGCTATCATTAAACCACCGTATAAGTCACACCAGTATAGGTCTTGGTGTGATTTGTTTCTGTCGGGTCGAAATTCTGTTTCGTGCCGTTTAACACAACGTATCCCCATTTTCTTGGCATTCTGCCTCCGAAAAACTGAGCGATAGGAATCACCTGAAAGTACGTCTGGGAAGTACCCGGCGTTGATATATTAACCGGGCCCCTAAGGTTAGAAGGGCTGTTGATATTCACTGCTGTATCCGAACCAATCGCCTCAGAAGAAGCCCCGGAGTAGTTCGTCCCATCCTCGGAACCATAGACATAAACGAACACCGCTTTATCTGCACCCAACGCCGTTCCTGAAACCTTAATTCCGAGATTCAAAAGGACATCGTCATAAAGATTGGTTCCGTTATCTATCGAGGTTGAACTCTGCCCAATAGTCGAAGAACTGGCAAGAGCCGCTAAAGTACAAGTTATCGTTCCTGACGCCGAATATGATATCTTTACATTTGCCATACGTCTCCTATGCTATTAATGAGAGATTAAAATGACCTATCCCCGGATTTTCTTTGACGATTCTTTCCATGACTTTCTGGATTTCTTGGTCGTAAAGTTCTTTAGCTTCTTTCTCCCCGATTCCCTGATGAGGTAAACAGTAATCAAAACATCCCATGAGTTTGACTCCTCGTTCCCTCAATTTGTCGCAAAAATAATTGTCTTCTTTCTGATTCTCTTTCCCAATGAAGTAAGGTTTAGACATCAGATTAAAGACTTCCCGTTTAATCAGCGTCATTCCAAATCCGACAAGGTCGCATTCCAGAATACCTGTTGTTTCGTCTTTGACTCTATACTTCACCAATTCCTCGGAATTCCCGGAATAATCCAGAAGATTCGGTAAGTAAGGAAAATCTTTACGGTAGCATTTAATTCCTGAGACCATAGCGTTCGTATTAAAAAGCACCTCGAGCATTTCAACGGTGTGCCCGGAATGGTCGTCATCTAAGAAAAGCAGGTATTCAAAGTCTTTGGAAAGGAAATAATCGGCTATCATATTCCTCGCTTCGGCGATGGTTCGGTTTCTGACTTCGTAGACCTCAACTTCATGGAACTTGGAAATCGCTGGAAGAAAAGAATTCATGGATTCTATAAACGGTCCGTAACTACGGATACTCGGTATCCCGACTAAGATCTTCATCCGACCTCCTGATAAACAACCGAAATCCCTGTCGTTGACCCTGACCCAGTTGTAACCGTCAATCCCTCTCCCACATTGGTCTCAAACCATCCGGCGGGATTAAACGGCAGTACGGCTCCTCCATTGGCACCGTTAGCGAATAAGCAGGAGATAGCCGTTCCAGAACCCGAAGGCTTGGTATTAAAGGTCACGTTTGTTGCTGTGGCTGCGGTGACCATGACTAAAGCAATAACCCTGATTTTTATCCCAACCACCGCTGTCACCAAACTCGTATCTGTGGAACCAGAAGCAACATTGGCAAAAGCGAACTGTTGACCTATTTGCTGAAAATAATAACTTTTAAGTGTCATTTATAGAGCCTCAACTTTTAAATGAAGATTATATTGCATTGCGGTTCCCCCTGCACTCGTGTAATCCATTAAATACTGAATATTTGTGCTGGCTTTGGCATTAACCACCAAAGCACCAACATAAATGGTTTGTGTGGTATTTGTACTCAATGATAGCGTATTCTCATTTGCCAAAGCTCCCGTAGTGACCACCACCGAATCATCCGCGTCGGTATATTTAATCTGAAACCCATTTGTTCCACCCAAAACCGAAGAAACCGAGGCTGCTGTCGTAACTTTCGCTACCCATGAAATTCTATACATCCCAGCTCCGCTAGCGGGAACAGCATAGGCAGTTGTGGCAGTAATTGCGGCGGTTTGACCCGTCAAGTCAACTGTAGCGTATTCGGCAGGGGCACCGTTGGAAACTGTAGCAATACCATTATATTTTGTAATTTTGTTATCTAACTGAAGAACTCCAGCCAAGTAATTTTTAGCACTGGCATCACTAACATAAATTCCCCAGTTGTTGACCGCCCCTGTTACAGCACTAATTAAAAGACCATAGGCATCGTTAACTGTAATTCCGTTATTAATATTAATTTGGGCGTAATATCCAGTAATGAGACTAAAAGAATTCCCAGTCAATCCTTGGTCTTGAGATACATAAACTAAATTATAAATACTATCAATCCTATTCATTGCAACATTATTTTGCGCAAAATTTGGGTAAAGTTCAAAATCCATTCCATATAGAGACGTATTATTATTATTTTGCAAATCGTAATCAAGCTCTCCATACATAACCCCTTCTAGGTTGTTGGTAGAAGTAGCCTGTTCATAAATCTCAAAAATTGATTTAGAATTAAAAGTAGCTAAGCTCCCAACAGAAAGGGCACTTTGTGGATTGGTATTCCCTATTCCGACTTTATCCGTTGCCGTCGTCAGCCGGACGACTGTTCCGTCATCTGTCCATCCACTATTACTCGACCCAGCACCACCGCCTCCGGCTCTTTTTACTTCCATCGTCATAGAATCTCCTGATACGGGACACTCGCTGTACCGCTGGTCAGTATCCCGTAAACTTCTCCCTGATAACACCTTGGCTCATTCGTCTGCCAGATATCATTCTGATTCAAAGGAAACCCCGTATCAACCGTCACATTTGAATCGAATCCGATATACACAATGTACCCCGAGTTGTTAGTAAAAACAGCCGACTTGCGGGAGCGTCCCGCTGTCGGCTGCGTTAGTATCTTCGTTGCGGTATTCCCTACAACTACGACGTTGTATCCCATTATTCTTTCGGTATGTCCCCAAACCCGCCAAAACGGACATTCTTGCCTCCGGCCCTGTCATCCCCACCGCCTAACTTCTGAATCTCTTTGACCCGCTTGGGGATTTCATGCTTGTTAATCCGAGAAGCCTTTTCCTCGAATTCTTTCTTCTTGCCTTCCTCGTCATACCCCAGATATTCCAAGAATTGGTCGACATTAGTAAACCCGAACGCATTCCTCATCTTGGCGTAATATTCCAGAAACTCCGTGTTCTGCCGGAAGTTCTCGCCTAACGTCGTAGTCTTGCCGGTCTTATCAATAGTATAAAGCTCGAACAAAGCCGCTCTGTCCGGGCCTTCGTAAATAAACGGTTCTCCGGGGCCTATCATCTCTCCGGTCACCGGATGTTTAAATGGTTTATCTCCATGATTCGTCAACCCTACCTTTTCTTTGGCGGGATGCCAAAGACCTTTCTCATCTGTGACCCAGCTTGGCATAACTGTCTCCTCTCGGTTAGACTTGGTTAATTGCTTTCTTCTTGTCGATATGACAACGTTACCTGTGTTGTCTGCGCATCAAATAATATATATATCCCCTTCGGGAATTCATGGCCGTTGACTCCATAATCCACGGTCTTCGGATTACTCGACGTACTCTGTTCCTGTAAAATTAACGTCCCTGTCGCTCCATTACTTAACGCCTGTACCGTCGTACTCGTTCCGGCGGCCAGAATATTCATATTAAAAAGCCTTGCGTGGAAATTTGTCGGAACAACCTGCTGACTAGACGTTATGACCTTCGTCCCTACCGGGGCACCATACATTCTTCTCTCCTTCGTTGATGGAATAACATATACGAAGCGATATTGTTATTCTGCCATCTCTCTAAATATCTTCGTTCCTGCACATTCTCCTCAGTAATATCGGCATGAGGTAAGCAATGCTGAAAACATCCCATCGGTTTAATCCCTAAGTCCCGTATCCTCTCGCAAAACTCTTTATCCGTGGCCCAGTCTCTCCCTCCGTCATACCTTCCTCGAAAATACGGTTTCTCGAGCTTTAAGAAAAGTTTCCGTTTAATCAACGTCATCGGAAACCCGGTCATATCGCATTCCTGATATCCTTTTCCGTTTTCTATCCCCGCATACCCGGTATTTGTCTTTTTCATCAGAGCACAGGAATAAGGGTAATGCCTCGAATACGTCTTTATCGTCGCCATATCGGAATCGGCCTTTATTAACGTCTCTAACATCTCCCTCGTATGCCCCCAGTGGTCATCATCCAGAAGCAGAAGGTAATCGTATTCCGAAGCCAGAAACCTTTCCGCTATCTGATTCTGAGCGTCAGGAAGAAAGGTATCAATCACCTTCGTCATACAGATACTGTAGTCTTCGACTAGATCATCCGTAAACCGACGATACGATGACTGAAACCTTTCGTCCTGACGTGTCTGACAAACTCCAATGAAAATACTTTTCATTCGATTTGTAAGTAAGCTGCTCCCAATTCGGTATCGCCACCGTTCTGAATGGCATAACCGATGATTTGAACTCCGGTAAGAGCCGAGACGCTGGTCGTTAAAGCACCGTAAGTACAGGCCGCTCCATTAACCGCCGTAGACAGAGCCAGCTGGTCGCCGCCAGTCCAAGCCCCATCCTGCAACACACCGACCACACCGTGAGTACAGACCCAACCAAAGATATTGGTCGAGGTCGTAGTTGACATCGCAACTCCGCTCACTGCCCAGTTGGTCGCCGCAGAAGCGACATCCACATCGTTATACATGCTGGGAACGATGATAATGTCGGTATTTGCGCTGACCTGTGCCTGTAGGGGTTCATACAACTGAAGATATAAATCTCCGC
Source organism: uncultured Candidatus Saccharibacteria bacterium (assembly GCA_964429675.1). GTDB lineage: Bacteria > Patescibacteriota > Minisyncoccia > 2-02-FULL-40-12 > GWA2-44-9 > GWA2-44-9. The sequence continues at coordinate 7,898 of CAYSDF010000001.1, read as the reverse complement.
TCACAGGATTGTTCGTCGCCGTGTTATTGGCGATTCTGTAAGTGAAAGATTTACCTGACCCATCTTCAGTAATTAAATACCCACCGGCGTATTTACTAGCCGCTATCCCCGAGATGGTCACTTGAATCCAGTGACTTCCCACGGTTCCCGGTTGAATCGGTCGTTCTGCCTCGACGATAGTCGCCGAAGCCGCTCCGATAATTTTGTTATCGGTCACCGTCAAGCCGTTATTCGCTACCACCGGGGCCACTAACCGTCCAGCGGTCACGGCAGCATCGAACGAAGCGTACCGGAAGATATTTCCGTCTGCCCGGTAGAACCCTTGTCCTATCGGATATTTCGGTGCAGAATCCGTACGGTAAACATTAACGTCCGCACCGGATTGCATATTGCCGACTATTGCGTTACTGAAATACTGTGGTGAAGGTAAAGCCATTGTAATTTCCTTTCGTTAGGCGCCTCTGCATGCCTCAACATATTGCGCCAATTTAATTAAGCCCTTGCCAGAATATACAGCGTCACAATTCCAGCTGTCTTTAAGGCAAAAGTAAACGTTCCGGAACTGTTCGCCACATTAATCCCTTCATCACCGTCGGTGCCTTCATCCGTTTCTCCGTTCGCCCAGTATCCGACAACATTACTGCCTAGACCACTGGCGTAAGTGTCAGTCGTAGCTACCGAGGTGAACCTGACGATAAATAGAGTTAATGAACCAACCGATTCCCGGATAGGGTATCCTGATGCTGGTGTCTGAACTGCCATTTTTCAAACTCCTTTCTTTTAGGTAATACTCGAGAGTTTGAAATGACGTCTGCGATTATCCGTCCAGAGTTGGCCTCTCCACAGAATGTACGCAACTCGTACCATCTGATTCACCGGCTCCCTGAAATCGGTTGTAATTAAATCCGTCACCGTATCCACCGCAAGATGGATATAGTTCATGTTTAAACCGAACAACAACCCTGCGGAAACATAGTTTCCATAAACCACGGGTTTTCCTTTAAAAGTAAGATTGGTGAATCCGGCATTCGCTGAGGTATTGCCATTGGCAATTCTCTCGAGCGGAAGACGGGTCTGCTCAAACTTTTGGAAGATTGTTTTCGTGGTTAGATAATCCGTGGGATTATCCACTTGTCCCGAAGAGGCCACAGCATAAGTCGCTGTCGTCATATCCGAAAGACCCTGAGTCGCAAAGACACCGGAAGTCGTTAAGGTCGACTGCCAGATAGTCGTTGTGGCTCCGTTGATTGTCCCCAGAGTCCCGGTATTAACCAGTGTCTCGAGGTCAATCAGGTTGTTAGCGTTCGCCAGAGGAGTCGTTAAAGCCTGCTCCAATCTATCGGCGATAGCCATTTCTGAAGATTTGGTCTTGGCGGCCATGAGACTGAGAATCCGATGCTCACTGCCGCTATTCTGTCTCTCTTCATCACGGGTCAACTGAATAGGCTCATAAGCGTTCTGCCAGAGATATTCAATCTGATTGGCGAAATTCTTTTGAGTGTTATTCAGGACATCCGCTCCCAAGAAAAATCCTCCGTCATCCTGCTTCACCGTCATTAAGGGCTGAACGATGGAAAGTCCACCGTCTTTCAACTCTTTATTCCGGGATAGCATGGACAACACTACGTTGGTGTTATAGACGTTGTCCGCTAAAGTCTTTTGATAATCCGCCAAAGACGTAGCTAAGACAACACTGTCTATTGTCGTTGGAATACCGTATGCGCTTGCCATTTATGCCTGCTTTCTATTTTTTCATCTGCGCCATTCTGCTCTGGGCCAGTCGAATGAAATACGCCGTGTCACTCTCTCCCTTGTCCTTGACCGGAATATTCTCACTGGAATTCACCTGACTCCCATTCGCAGAGAACGCATTAATTTTTTCTTGATTGTTTTTTTTAGATTCTTGGAGACCCATCTCATAAGCCGCCTTGACATGCTCATCGTGAAAAGTCGCCTTATACACATACTCCCGTAGTTTATGAGGCTGAGTATTGACCAGATTCGATAACGCCTCATCAATCCTGACGGAATTGTAATCAGAGAACTTCGATGACAGCTGTGCGTCTTCCTGAGAGATTAAAGCGAGCTGATTCGATTGCTCAAGAGTCATCACTTTGTTCTTGAGTCTATTCATCTCCGCCTTCTCCTCGTCCGACAACAACGACGATTCTGTGTTGTTGTTATTCCCGGAAATTAACTGCGCCGCCGAAAGAAATTGGGGGTCGTTCAGTAACTCTTTCTGAATCAACTCCGGTGTCCATTGTTTCTTCTCGACGCTCTTCAGTTTTTCCTCGGCTTCTTTTTTTAACTGAGAAGCCTCTTGAAATTTTTTAGTGGCTCCGGCCTGCATGCTCTTATACGCCTTCATAGCCACTTCTTTAGCAACCGGGTCTTTGATATTCTCCAACTCTTTATAGTCGAAGTTAATATCAACGCCCTCCGGCTGGACAGTTTCTTTTTTGAACTGCGTAACCTTCGTGATTAAATCCGGTTCGGACTTCACCGCCGGATTGACCACCGAAGGCACTACTTGGGGCTCAACTACAGTTGGTTCTGGCATAATTTTCTCCCTTTCAGGTTAGAATTGATTATCCTGCAAAATATTGACTGGGCCCACTTGGACTTATCCCCGGCAAACTCACTCCGGGAGTCTGTACGAGCTCTAAAGCACTCAAAAGCGATGAAAATGGTAAGTTACATTCGTATATCGTGCCGTTCACCGTCACCCGGCAGCGAAAATCGTCCACCTGCTCAATGACTTCAATGCAATCCCGCCTTACCACCACTCCTCCTCGGATACGAATGAAATTCATTTGCCTTTTTCCGCTCCTTTTATCTTCCCGGCATTTATCGAGGCATAGAAAACCGATTTCGCTTTCTTAGCCCCGTAACTTTTCTTCATACTCGATAAAATCTCTTTGCCTTTACCTGTCAACGGCATAAAAACCGCCTTTCCCACTAGGTTTCCCCATATACGTCGGTATCTTTTTGCCTATCGCTCCCATTTGTCTCATGGCATCTATCTGCCGATCACTTAACCTTACATTACCCTTCTTGTCTTTAGTCTGGCGAACTTCTTTGATGATTTCTCTTGTCTTTTGGGAGATAACGTACTCTTTTCTCTTCGGTTCACTGGTCTGCCCGAACTTCTCGACCACTTTCATCCCGGATTTCGCCAGTTCGTTCTGATATTGAGCCTTGCTCCTTATATACTTCCCCTTCGGAGAGTCCCAGTTCGGTAAACTGCGGTTGAAATGCTCGTAATTTTTAACGATTATGTGTGTCATAGGGCGAAATACTGCTCTTTCTTACCTGAATTCGTCAGTAAACTGATGAAATACCCTATCGGAGCGTTCTTTTCGTTGTCATACTCGTACTTCACGCCGTTACACCAGACATAAATCACGTCTTTACCTCGTTCTCGGGTCTGCTCAATACAGGAAATATGCTCCGCATTTAAGATTACATTGGGGGAAATCTGGATTAAATTCATATATTCACCGTTTGGGGTTTTTTAAGATTTATCTTCTGCCCTTCTTGGGCCTGTTTGTCCTGCACTTCCTGTAAAAGCTGGGACTGTATCTGTATCAACTGCTCCAAGATGTCACTGACCTGATTCGCTTTCGCCAGCAATTCCTGTATCGTAGTATAAATCTCGAGCTTAGCTATATGGTCATCCTGCACCTTCGGGGGGAAAGGCACAGGCTGACCAGTTAAGGCCGCATTAACATTGGCCTTTGCTTCCTGTAACTGCTCGACCGCTACATATCCCTGACTCTCTTCCGGTTTCAGGTTACGGAAAATATCCGGGTCTTTAATTTTCGAGCGGATAAGTATCTGCTCGATTATCGGAGATAGATTTATCGTCTTACCTTCCTGCTTAATTTTCTCCATTATCGCTGGCTGGGTTATGCCTTGCATCATCAACATTAAAATCTGCTGTAACTGCGCCAACTCTTCCTGTGGATTCTCCGGTAACATCGAAATAGCGTCTATCTCCACATCCACATCCGCCTGTATATCCTCTCTGGTCGGCTTATCCGTCCACTGTAAATCCAGGCTCCCGATAATCCTCACTGCCTCTTCGTAGGGCATGAACTGTTTGTGAAGCTGGTTGATATAAACAAAAGATTCTTTCAGGAAATCCGCCATGATGTCCTGTCGGTACGCCGGACGGGCCGTCGAGGCATTCGCTCTCATCTTGACACTCAGGGCACTCTCTTCCCCGCTCTGCAAAACTCCCCGTCGTAAATCGGTCACCCCGGATTTGTCATCGAGGTTCTTCTGGATTCTCTGGTCGATAAGATAAAGCTCACTGGAAGCCTGTCCGCCACCGGACTGTACTGTCATACGGTTTAATATCGTTTCCCCGGGGAAAAGAATTATCGTCTGGTCGCCTTTCTGTATCTTCTCGATATTCTCCTCGCCGTCTATCCCCGCCGTCGCTATCCCGACATAAACCTTTGAATTCTCCTGCGCATTTCGTAATTGTAAATTCGTAATGATGTTTTTCTGGTCAGCGATGTCTTTATAGGTATCGATATCCGGCATACCGTATTCTTGGTCATTTAATTCGTTGAACTGAAGTATCTTCGACGGGAACCCTTCGGCTTTAATCGTCCACTCATTCACCCTTAACGGTTCCGGCTGCTCGAAAGTCAAAAGCAGTATGTATCCCTTCCCGCCTTTTCTTCTTTCCTGCTTCGTCGGTCTTAAAAATATTTCATACACCCTCACGAACTTCGAATACTTGCTTTCTCTAAAACCTTCGTCGGTAAACTCCAGTAAATTCCTGCGAAACCCGCCCAACGTGAGCTTGTCGACCCCACCCACCTGTAGTGTGTCCTTCGCATGTAAGTACGAAGCTAGCCCTACTTTATTTCCGTACCCCTTAAATCCTTTTATCAGAGCCTTATTCACATCCAGCTTGTCGTCTTCGACCAAATCCTGATAAGGCATGTCGATGATTCTTCCGACCCACTTGCCTTCGTCGATATTCGACATATTCACATTCGGGTCTTTAATGAACCGTATCGGACAAAGCCTCGAGACAAAGACTTTATCGTCTTCTATCCAGAGATTCTGCTCCTCTGTCATACCGAAATCACCTTTGTATCCGTGCCAAAGAACTCCGTGAGGAAAAAGCAAACTATCTACTAAGACTTTCCTCGTCTCCCGTTTATACTTCATGCGGTAAATGTCGTAATTCAGTATCCCTTCTTGCGTATTCGCTGATTTCTGGGAATCCATCTCGATATCAATCTTCTTCCCCGTCTCCGGGTCGAGCTTCTTGGCTATAAACGTCTTCTGCCTCGGCTTTAAAAACGCCTTCGGGTTCCTAAAGAATATCGCCGGCAGATTCGTCTGGATTATCGGATACACTTCATTCAACATAATGTCCCAGTTATACCCGTACTTCGGGATGTGTATCCCCGTATACCTTTCAATACCCTCTTTCATCACGGGCTCAAGCTCTTCTTTATTCAGCTTCTCTGCCATGATAATCTGGTTCTTTAACTCAAATAATCTGTCTTTATCTATTTTCATATTTTTCCCCAACAAAAAAGGAGTTCTTGCTTGTCGACAAGAACTCCTTTTTAAAACCGTTGGATAATCTATCGCCCGTCAGCGACGATTATAAATTTTTAATTAGGTGGACACTGGACTACTTTAAATAAGGGCTCCCTCTTCTTCTCACCAAATATATAACTTCGTTTGTTCTTCTCCCGGTACCCAGCACTCTGCTTCCTCCACCAGTCGAAATTATCCACTGGCTTCTCTTCTTTCTTCTTTGCCTTCGGATACTGCAACAGCTGCACTAACCCCTGCTCCGCATCCGGGATATCGTCATGCACACCACTAGGGATTCTTATCAGCTGCTCTTCTAAATCTCCCATCCCCTTCTTATGAAATATCACATGCTGAGCATACCGGGGCTGTAACCTCGTCGTCATCCTCGTCACTTTATCTCCATCCCACATCAAATCTTTAAGTACCAGAAAATGATTCCTTCTCACCATCGCCTGCTTTAATAAATGTCTCGCTATCTTTTCTATCTTCGCTTTCTCAAATCCTACTGGTATCACACTCCCCGTTAACTTTCTCATCCGCTCTTCCATCGGAAACAGAATGTGCTCCAACTCGTCCGGCATCACTCCCTTCTTACAGAAATAATCCTCAATCAATATTTCACTGTTCGGTGTCAAATATCCCGGCATCACGACCGTGAAATCCGAGGTGCGCCTCTCCTCTAGGGCTAAATCGCACGCAATCGCCCCTACACACGACGATAACGCCCCTCGCCCTACCACACCACCCTCTTCATCTAAAAGCACATAGTCCCCGTCCTGTACCCTCCAATACCGAAAATCCTCTCTCTTGAAAGTGCTCATCATCCCTGAGACCGGGTCGTTCTGGTACTCCTTCGCAAAGACATTCGGTTTCTCTTTCTCCAGCTGATTCAGTCTCTCTACCGACCACTTCTCCGGCCATAAAGAGAAATATTCTTTGTCCTTCTCTATCCTTGCCCTGAACTTTAACTTCCGGTACTCCGGATAATAGTCTCTACTCACTAACTTCGCCATTTGGGAATCATCATGCAATATCGTCCCTATGACAATTACCTTTAAATTATTTGCGTCTCCTGCCGGGATTAAGGCTTCATCATATAACCTTTGCAGGTCGTTTCTTCTCTCCGGGTTCTTTACCAACTCATCGTCTTCTAGGTCGTCCACTACTATCAAATCCGGTCTGTAGGCCCCGAACTTCTCGCCTCTCACACTTCCTATCTGGTCGGCTCCCTTACTCAACACCCGCGTCTCAAAACCGTCCGGATGATGAAATATCGTGTCCCCCTCCCGGTCCTTCTTTAACTCTACCCCGAAATCTCTCTTCAGCCGCTCATTTATCTTAAACTCCTCTTTTATCGCCTCTAACGAACTCACACTCTTATTAAACGTATTCTGTACATTTAAAATAAACCGAAACTTCTTAAACGCTATCCCCCAACTGGAAAATAGAAAACTTAGTAAAGTCGACTTACTACTCTCCCTTGGCGCAGCACACGCTAGCCTCTTCACACTCTCATCCGCCGCCACCTGCAATAACTTCAGATGAAACGGACTCCCCTCCATCCGGAAATGATTCTGGAAATACCAGATACCATAACTCATCGGATTCTTACTGAACCGGTCATATATCGGGTCGTTACTCATATCAATAACAATAATGCTTCGGACATGTCTTATTCTTTCCCTCTCTCTTACACCCGCAACTGTGTTTCTCTCCTACAAACTTTACTACTTTTCGTACCTCTTCAACTGTATCTATTTTTGTCACGACATTATTTGTCACGACAGGTATCTCTCCACTTACCTTCTTAATTGTCACGACATACTCAGGTACTCCATGATTTGTCACGACATATTCCCCTTCCTTTAGGTATTTATAAATGTCACGACTTATTTCTCGCTTACTTATTTGGATTGTCACGACAATTCCTTTTTGCTTAAACTACGTAGCGATTTCTGAGTGGGATTATTCATCCTAACCCCCACCCCCTGCCCCCCGTTTTCATTTCTTAAGCCAATGATTGCCATAGTCTTATGAACTTCTTATAATACACCGTATGTTAACTACACACACTCGCCGTCTTCAATCAGAAACCCCATCTTGTTGCTCAGGCTATCTAGTCTATCTATCAACTCTGACATCTTTGGTAAGTCATTGCTATCCATAGAGATATTAACTTGGGTCTTTATACTGTCTTCCTGCTTCCTATCCAACACTCCATGTAGTTTAAACGCTGTCTTTATAGCCTCAAGCCTCAGTGCTTCATCAGGATAGTCTATTATTTGCTTACCTACTACCACTGGTCTACATGCATTATTCTTCTTATC